>JAGTJU010000004.1:600000-806376 GCA_022184915.1 Myxococcales bacterium
GACCAACGTCGCCGCCGCCGGCGCCGCCTGGAGCAGGGTCAAGGGGGCACACGCAACGGCAAGGCCCGCCGCCATGGGGCGACCGCAGGTGAGCAGCCAGGCTCCGAGCGCCAGCCAGCCGGTGGCCTGGCAAATCCCGGTGTCGGTGGCCGAAGCCTTCAGGAAGCTCTCGGAAAAGAGCAGGCTCGTGGTCGCCCACACGGCGGCCCCGGCGCGCACGCAGGCCCGAACGTCGGGCAGGGTTCGCCACGTGATGCCGAAGGCGGCCATGCCCGAGGCCGCGGCGCCAAGACACGTGGGCAGCCGCGCCAGCAGCTCTGAGGGCCCGAAGAGCCAAAACACGAGCGTCGTGGGAAGCAGGTGGAAGGGCGGGTGCGCGTGGAAAAAGTCTCGGTAAGGCCACGTTCCTTGGGACAAGCGCCAGGCGCCATAGAAGTAGATGCCTTCGTCCGCCGGATGCGGCAAGAGCGCGAAGGCCTGCATGACGAAGAAGGCCGCAAGCGCGAGCCCCAAGAGCCCGAGGCCCACGAAGCGCGCGCGCCCCTGAGGCGCGCCTGCGTCAGCCGCTGGTCCGGGCGCGTCTCTTGGGAGCCTCTCAGCGTGGGCGCGTGTTGCTATTTGAGCCATCATCTTCGCCAGCTGGCGCGTTGACGTGGGGTCTTCATGGCCAAGGTCTCGCGATTCGGTCACGATCTATCGAGAAGGTCAACGATGCCGGACCGGCGAAGCGTCAAAGTACAGTCCTTCCCCGGAGGCTTCCGCCGTCTGTGGCCTGGTCCTCCCTTTCGTTTGCCTGCCGGACGCGACACCAGCCTGGTACGAGAGGTGCTGTCCCACGGCGGAACGCGCTTGCGGCGCGCCGCGGAGGTCTTCGCCTCCTTTGAGCACCTCATGGCCCTGGCGGAGTCCGGCTGGCTCGGTCCACCCCGCGCTTCGGCCCGCGTCTCCATGGCAGAGTCTCGCGAACGGCTCTGCGCGATCGCCGCGCGGTCCCGCGGTCCCGCCTCCCTTGCCGAGTTTCGTCCTGGTGAGCCCGTGCTGGTCACCGGGCGGGTGCAGAGTCTCGACGCTGCGGCGCCGTCCCGAACGCTGTTCTGGCATTGGGAGCCCTGGGCCTACAACGCCGAGGAGTTCTTCGCCGAAGAAGATCCGTGGCCGTTGCCGAAGGAACCGCGCTACGTCGAGACAGCCTACGACTTTTTGCTCATCGACGAAAACGCCCGCTCCGCCGTTCGGGTGTGCGTGGCCGGCGCGCACTTGGTGGCTGCGGCGCGGCTCCTGGCGGGCACCCGCATCGGCGTGCTCGGTTTCCTCGACGAGGAGGTGAGCCCGGAGGGCGAGCGGGCCAGCGTTCGCGAGGTCCCGATGCGCCACGTTCTCCGATCGGGAGGCAGCCTGCCCTTGCTCGTGCTGGGTAAGCGAGAACCCCTCCCGGCGCCTTTGGCCTGAAGCGGGCCCCAAGCCGGGGCCCGGGGCGTGCGGTCATCGCGCCTCGCAATGCACGCTGACGGTGAACCCTTCGTAAAGGTAGGCGCGGCGGAGGGTGCCGCGCTCGCCACAGACCCGCGTGTCACCTTCGGGGAGCAGGCAGAGCTCGCGCGTGCCCGCGCGAGTGCGTACCGATACCCGCCGCTGGGGCGGGATCTCGCCGAGCGGATAGCCATCGATCGAGAGCTTCGTCGCCCGGGGGCAGCGGGCATTGTCGATGGTGATCCAGATCGCCGGGGCTGCCCCGGTGGTTGTCGGCGGTGCCCCCGGTTTCGCGCGCAACTTGTTCGACGCAGACGCAGACGAAGCGGAGGGCAGGGGCGCGTCGAGCTCGAAGGCTTCCGGGTCGGCCGCGTCTCCTTCGGGGCTCGCCGAGGGACCCATCAGGGTTTTGGTCGCGCAGCCCGCGTACCTAAGCTCCGTGGCGAGCTGGTCGTGAAACGCCACGCGCATCTCGCGGTAGTCGCGCACGAGATCGCCGTAGCGCGAGGCGGCCTGTTTTGCCTTGAGCCGGTAGTCGGGGGTGAGCGCAATTCCGTCTCCGAGAGACTCGGCGCGCGCGATGTCTCGGTAAAGCTCGCGCAGCTTCTGGCCCAGCCTCAGGTACTGGTTACCCGCGAGGTAGGAGCGTCGAAAAAGCTCTGCCACGTGGGGCGGACAGGACGGCGCAGGGCCTTGCCGCTCCGGGAGCTTGCCGAGGGTCTCGTGGATGGAGGTGGCAAAGGCGTCGCGCACGCGTTCCATTTCAGCACGCAGCCCAAGGAATTCGTCGATCGAGCGCCGGAGGGCCAGGGCGTCCGGGAAGACGGGGTCGACCCGCGGGGGCGTGGCGGTCTCGAACGTCTCGACCCGAGCCGCAGGCGCGGCATCGGCCGCGGTCAGGCTCGCCGACGCGGCCAGGAGCTGAAGACACCCAAAAACGTTCATCGACTGCTTTCGGGAAAAAGTATGGCCCTGCGCCGGCAGCATGCCAAAAAGCGGGATACGCTCTGTCTTTCGTCTTTGCCGAGCCTTCTCATGTCCCGACCCGCATCTGCTCCGATCGTCCTGCCGCACACGGTGTTTTTGACCCCTCGCTCGCTGCCGCGGCCGGACATGTTGCCCGGGCGGGTGGCGGTGCTCGACGTCGCGTTCGCTGCGGAAGGGGCAGGTTCGTCTTTTGAAGGGGTGACGCTGCCCTTCATTCGCGGGCTGGGCAAGCGCCTCGCGGCCTGGGTCGACCACCACGACCACGAACGTCACGTGGAGTTCGCCGCCGATCCGCGCTTCGTTCTGTCCACGAAGGCCGAACATGGGGCGTGTCCCGAAATGGTCACGCCCGAGGTGGTCGAAGCGGCCGGCAAAGTGGATACGCTGGCGATGCATCTCGACCTCGATGGCATCTACTCGGGCGCGAAGTGGGTGCTGCGCGGTGAAGAGCCCTACCCGGGCGCCGATGCGGACGCGCGGGCGGTGGACACCCGGCGCGGCGAGCCCAGCCATCGCGCCAACCGTATCGATCGCGCCTTGCGAGCGCGCTTTCGCGACACCGAACTCAAGGTCACGGTCCTGCGCTACTTGTCTTCACGTGCGGATGACGCCAACGCTTGGGCCCAGATCGAGGCGGCCGCCCGCCAGATCGATCCGCTTCTCGACGAAGCACGCCGCATCGCCGAAGGCTTTCGGGTCGAAGACGGGATTGCGTACGTGCGCTTCGACATGCAGCGCCCTTTCGACAAGACCGAGCTTCTGTTGCTCGGCCAGCAGCGGGCGCCCATCTCCGTCGTCCATACCTCGGGCACGATCAGCGTCGCCGCCGACTTCGAGTCCGGCTTCGACTTCGTTCAGATGTTCGACATGGGCGGCGGCATGCCCACCAGGGTCTCCGTGTCCGAAGCGCGCCTGCCCGAGGTGATGCGCAAACTTGCGGCCGCCGTGGCGACGCGCAAATCATAGGTTTGGTCGCGCGCTGCGCGCCGGAAAGACCGGGACGTCGACATGGCCATACAAAGGAGAACTGCGCCGAAACAGCCTTACCTGAGGCTGGCCGATCGCATCTTGAAGGCGCAGGACAAATCGGACCAATCGAACAGAGACGGGCAACGGTTCGGCACGCTCCCCTCGCCAGCGGACATCGGTGACCTCATCGACGACCTGCTCGCGGTCCTGTTTCCGGGCTGGGGACGCACGGGGATCGCGTTCGGGACCGAGGACGACCGTCTGCGTGAACATATCGCCGCCGTGCTCGTCAGCCTCGAACGGCGGGCGGAGGACGCCGTGTTTCTGGGGTTACGACGGCGCTGCGCGATCCGGGAGAGTGAAGAGACCTGCCGTGCCCGCGCCCACGAGGTCACCCAGCGCTTCCTGGCTTCCCTGCCCGAGGTCCGCCGCCTTCTGGTGGGCGACATCGACGCCGCCTACCGCGCCGATCCGGCGGCCACGGGCACGGACGAGATCGTTTCGTGCTACCCGGGGCTCTACGCCATCGCGGTTTACCGTGCGGCGCACAGTCTCTTGGGCCAGGGGGCCCCCATCGTGCCCCGGATGATGACCGAACACGCCCACGCCCGCACCGGCATCGACATTCATCCCGGGGCGCGCATCGGACCTGCGTTCTTCATCGATCACGGCACGGGGATCGTGGTGGGGGAGACCTCGCTCATTGGTGCCAACGTGAGGATCTACCAGGGGGTGACGCTGGGGGCGTTGTCGGTGAAGGACCGGCAGGTGGAGGCCCCTGGCCGCAAACGCCACCCCACGATCGAGGACGACGTGGTCATCTACGCAAACGCCACCATCCTGGGCGGCACGACCGTCATTGGGCGCGGCGCCGTCGTCGGGGGCAACGCCTGGATCACGTATTCGGTGCCCCCCGGTGTGCGGGTGGGCGTGGGCATGTAACGCGGAGCCTGTTCAGGCCTGTTGTTGCCGCAACGCGAGCACGATGTCGCGTTGGCCATCGGCATGGTAGCTGCTGCGCACGAGCGGGCCTGCCTCCACGTGGGGGAATCCCATGTCCAGGGCGTCCTGGCGGAGCTCGCCGAATTCCTCGGGTGTGACGTAGCGGGCGAGCGGCAGGTGCTGCTTGGAGGGCCGGAGGTACTGACCCAGAGTGAGGATGTCCACACCGATGTCCCTGACTTCGCGCAGGACCTGGCGGACCTCGTCGAGCTCTTCGCCCAGGCCCAGCATGAGGCCCGTCTTCGTGACGGCGCCGCGACGCTTGGCGTGTCCCAGGATCGCGTAGGAGCGCGCGTAGCTCGCCTGTACGCGCACCAGGCGCGACAGACGGGGAACCGTCTCGAGGTTGTGCGCGAAGACGTCGGGCCCGGCCGCGAGCACCACGTCGACGGCCCCCGTGTCGCCCTTGAAGTCGCCCGTGAGAACCTCGAGGACCATCTCGGGCGAGGCCCGCTTGACCGCCGTGATGGTGGCCGCCCAGTGCGCCGCGCCCCCATCCTTGAGGTCATCGCGATCCACACAGGTAATCACCGTGTGGCGGAGGCCCAGCTCGGCCAGCATGGTGGCCACGTTGTCCGGCTCGGCGGGGTCGGGTGGTGCGGGGCGGCCCGACGGCACATCACAGAATTGACAGGAGCGCGTGCAGATGCCGCCCAGGATCATGATCGTGAGGCTCTTGCGGTTCCAGCACTCACCGATGTTGGGACACGAAGCGCTTTGGCACACCGTGTGAAGCCCCAGCTCTTTGACGCGATCGCGTAGGTCGAAGTAGTTGTCGCCCTTCGGCATCTTCATACGGATCCACGCCGGGTGGCGCGGGCCTCGGGCCTCAGGTTCGGCGGGCAGGTCGAAGCCGTCGAGCACGCGCAGGCGGCGGGGATGCACTTTCGGCTGAACTTTGGCGATGTCGGACATGGGCAGAGGTAACTCTAGCAGCCACGGCGGCGCTCGGGTCGCTCTGTCGCGGGCGGGGTGGGGCCGGGCGCCGGCGCCGAACTTGTTGCCAGGCGCAAGGAAAAGCGCTTTGAATGCGCCCATGTCAACGACCCGTCTGCCCGCGCTCGCCTTCAGCGTGGGCCCCGCTTCCTCCGCCACGGCCGAGCCCGCGCGCCTCGTGGCCGCCGAGGTGCCGGGCGCCGTTCAGCTCGATTGGGCCCGGGCCGAGGGGTGGCCCGCATATTGGAAAGCCGACAACGCACGGGCGTATGCCTTCATGGAAGACCTTTTTTGGGTCTACCGAGCGCGCTTGCCCGAAGGGACGCCCGGCCCGGGCCGGGTCCGCGTTCTGGTGCTCGAGGGCGTCGACTATCGCTGTGAGGTGCGGATCGGCGGGCAGACGAGGGCCGCCCAGGAGGGCATGTTCACGCGCATCGAGGTCGACGTCACGCGCGACGCGGGGGCCTGGCTCGAGGTGCGGGTCTGGCCGGCGCCCAAGGCCCCCGGCGCCCATCGTCCCCGGGCCGAAGCGGCGCGCTCCTGCAAGCCCGCCGTCAGCTACGGCTGGGACTGGCACCCCCGCCTGATTCCCCTGGGGATCTGGGATGAAGCGTATGTAGAAGAGCGTTGCCGCGTTCATCTCGAGCGGGTGCAGCTGACGTACGTGCTGCACGAGGCGCTCACGGCGGCCGAGCTGCGCCTGGCCACGACGCTGGCCGAGGCCCCTTCACCGGGCACCCGCCTCTGCTGGGAGCTACGGGATCCCGAGGGGCGCATCGTCTTGGCGGAGGAAACCGAGGCGTCCTCTGCGTTTTCGTTGACAGGGACCGTCGAGGCGCCCCGCCTGTGGTGGCCGAACGGGCAGGGTGAGGCCGTGCTCTACACGAGCGAAGTGACCCTGCGGGACGCCGAGGGCACAACGCTCGATCGCCGCAGCCGCCGCATGGGCTTTCGGCGCGTGCGGCTCGTGATGAACGACGGCAGCTGGGAGGAGCCCCGCGCCTTCCCGAAATCCCGGAGCGCGCCTCCCATCACCCTCGAGGTGAACGGCCGCAGGATCTTCGCCAAGGGCAGCAACTGGGTGAACCCGGAGATCTTTCCCGGGCTCATCACGGACGCGATCTACCGGCCGCTCATCGATCTGGCGAAACGGTCTCACTTCAACATCCTGCGGGTCTGGGGGGGCGGTATCGTCAACAAGCCGGCCTTCTTCGAGCAGTGCGACGAGGCGGGCCTGATGGTGTGGCAAGAGTTCCCCTTGGCCTGCAACGACTACATCGACGATCCCCACTACCTGGCGATCTTGGACCAGGAGTCCCGCTCGATCATCGAGCGGTTGCGCGAGCACCCCTCCTTGTGCCTGTGGTGCGGGGGCAACGAGCTATTCAACGTGTGGTCGGGGATGACGGATCAACACAAAGCGCTGCGCTTACTGAACCGCAACTGCTTCGACCTGGATCCGGAGATCCCTTTTCTGCCCACGTCGCCGGTGATGGGGATGGGGCACGGCGACTATCGCTTTCGCGATGAAAATGGACGCGAAGTGTTCCAGATGTTCACTGAAGCGCGCCACACGGCCTACACCGAGTTTGGGTGCCCGGGGCCTTCCGATGCCGACTACATCGCCAGCTTCGTGCCACCGGAGGAGCTGTTTCCGCCGCGGCCGGGCACGAGTTGGGAGCACCATCACGCCTTCGGCGCGTGGAGCGTGGCGGCCGAGTCGTGGCTGTTTCCCTCGTTGATCCAGGAATACTTCGGCACCTGCGACACCCTGGAGGCGCTCGTGGCCTGGGGTCAGCTGATGCAGGCAGAGGGGTACAAGACGCTCTTCGAGGAAGCGCGCCGGCAAAAGCCCCACGCGTCGATGGCGCTCAACTGGTGCTTCAACGAGCCTTGGCCCTCGGCCGCGAACAACAGCCTCGTCAACTGGCCCGCGCGACCAAAGCCCGCCTTGCAGGCCGTGGCGGCGTCCTGCCGCCCCGCACTGGCCAGCGCCCGTATCCCGCAGTTTTCGTGGATCGCCGACGATCTTTTCAAGGCCGAGCTGTGGCTCCTGAACGACAGCCCGACGCCCCTGCCGCCAGGGCTCATGCGTTGCTTTCTGCGGCACGAGGGATCCTTGGTGCCCCTTTTGTCATGGGAGTTTCCCGAGGTGCCGGCAAACCAGAACCTCGCGGGGCCCGTGGCGCGCGCGCTGTTGCCACCGCTTGCGGTCCAGACCTTCGAGTTGGTGCTGCAGGTGCAAGGGCGGCCCGCGCTGGACTCGGTCTACAGCCTGTGTTTCCGCCCCCACGTCAAACGGGATCGCGTGCGTGTGGGCTTCGTGAACAACGCCTGAGTGGCCCCTGCGCGGTCGGCCGCCCACAGGGGGGGCAGGTTTGATGGCTTGACGCCCGCGCTTCGAGTAGGGTATGCGCGCCCGGCGCCGGTAGTCACCGGGCCCCGGATACCCCCATGGACAGCCGTTTTGATTCAGAGGTGAAGCGTCGCCGGACCTTCGCCATCATTTCGCACCCGGACGCCGGGAAGACCACGCTCACGGAAAAGCTTCTGCTCTACGGCGGGGTGATTCAGCTGGCCGGGGCCGTGAAAGCCAAGCGGGGCCGCAGCGCCGCGGTGAGCGACTGGATGGAGATGGAGCGGGAGCGCGGCATCTCCATCACCACGAGCGTGCTGCAGTTTCCCTACCGGGGGCTCAAGGTCAACCTGCTGGACACGCCGGGCCACGCTGACTTCAGCGAGGACACGTACCGCACGCTGCACGCGGTGGACGGCGCCGTGATGTTGCTCGACTGCGCCAAGGGCGTCGAGGCGCAGACCCGCAAGCTCTTCCGGGTCTGTCGTCAGCGCAGCATCCCCATTTTTACCTTCGTCAACAAGATGGACCGGCCCGGGCGAGATCCCTTCGATCTCGTGGGTGAGGTGGAGAACGTGCTTGGCATCGGCGTGTATCCCATCACCTGGCCGGTGTTCTCACACGGCGTGTTTCGGGGTGTCTACCACCGCCTTGCCAAGAAGGTCTTTGTCTTCGACCAGGAGCTTGCGCGGTCGAGCGCAACCCTCGGGGCGGCGATCGCCGAGGTGGACGTGGCAGGGATCGACGATCCCATGCTCACGGAGGCGCTGGGGGACGAGGGCCATGCGCGCCTGCGTGAGGAGACGGAGCTGCTCGAGGCGGCCGGAGATGCCTTCGATCAGGAGCGCTTCTTCGCGGGTGAGGTGTCACCCATGTTCTTCGGCAGCGCCATCAACAACTTCGGCCTCGAGGCCTTCCTCGACAGCTTCTGCGAAATGATGCCGCCGCCGGGGCCTCGCAAGGCGCTCGAAGGCGTTGTCGACGCGAGCGACAACCGCTTCTCCGCCTTCGTCTTCAAGGTGCAGGCCAACATGGATCGGGCCCACCGCGATCGCGTGGCCTTCATCCGGATCTGCTCCGGGAAGTTCGAGCGGGGCATGAAGGTCAAGCGGGACAAGTCCGCCCGCGACGTGCGCCTGGCGACGCCCATGAACTTTTTGGCGCAAGACCGCTCGATCGTGGAAGAAGCGTTCGCAGGAGATGTGATCGGCATTCACGAGTCCGGGTCTTTCGAAATTGGCGACACGATCTCCGAGGGCGGCGACATTCACTACGAAGACATTCCGAGCTTCGCTCCGGAACACTTCGCGCGCCTGTTATTGGTGGATCCGATGCGTCGCAAGCCCTTCGCCAAGGGCATCGAACAGTTGGCGCAAGAGGGAACCATCCAGCTTTACCGGGCACCCGGGGGACGGGCGGGGGACGTGGTGGTGGGCGCCGTGGGCCAGCTGCAGCTCGAGGTGGTTCGCTACCGTTTGAAGGTCGAGTACGAGGTCGACGTGCGGATCGACACGGTGCCCTACACCTGTTGCCGGTGGGTGGTGCGGGCCGATGGAGCCCCGGTGGACCTGGACGCCCTCGACCGCGCCCGGATCGGCCTCGTGGTCGAGGACGTCAAAGGGCGCGCCGTGGTGCTCTTCGCCAGCGAATGGCAGATGAACGCCGCCACCCGCGAACACCCTGTGTACGTCTTCACCGAGACCGCCCGCGGGGGCGCGGTCAAACGCGACTGAGAGGCGCGGGAGGTGCCGGGTCGTGCGCGCGGAAATGGCTCTGCGCGGGCGTGACGGCTTCGTCGTTTTTGAGCTAACATCCGGCGCGTGTCGCCCCCCTCCGTTTCCTCTCTCGAGGCTGCGGCGCAAGAAGACCTTGCGCCGGCTGCCGTCCTGGAACTTCTGAGCCGCACCTTCTCCCCTGCCGACTACCGCGGCCGCCGGGTTCTGGTGATTGTGCCTGATGCCACCCGCAGCGGTCCCATCGACCGGGTGTTCAAGGCGCTGCACACGGTGATCGCCCCCGCCACGCAGGCCTTCGACGTGTTGGTAGCTCTGGGCACGCATCAAGCCATGCCGGAGGAGGCCATTTGCCAGCGGCTGGGGATCTCGCCCGCCGAGCGCGCGGGCGCCTTCGCGAAGGTCGGCTTATACAACCACGCGTGGGACGATCCGGAGGCGTTGCGCCAGGTGGGGACCCTGACTTCCGCGGAGGTCGAGGCCCTGTCCGAGGGACGCTTCGCCATGGACGTGCCCGTGGAGGTGAACAAGCGGCTCTTCGATTACGACGAGACGATCATCATCGGGCCCGTGTTCCCTCATGAAGTGGTGGGGTTTTCGGGCGGCAACAAGTACCTGTTTCCCGGCGTGGGGGGCGCACGCATTCTGAACTTCTTCCACTGGCTGGGCGCCGTGGTGACCAACCCGAAGATCATCGGGGTCGCCCATACGCCGGTGCGCCAGGTGGTAGACCGCGCCGGCGCCATGGTCACCGTGGCCAAGCGCTGCCTGGCGCTGGTGGTCGAAGGGCCGCGTCTGGCAGGCCTTTACGTGGGAAGCCCGGAAGATGCCTGGCGGGCCGCCACCCGCCTCTCGGAGCGCCTGCACATCACGTACAAGGACAAGCCCTTCCACACGATCTTGTCGTGTGTTCCTGCCATGTACGACGACTTGTGGACGGGCGGCAAGGGCATGTACAAGCTCGAGCCCGTGCTGGCCGATGGTGGAGAACTCATCATCTACGGTCCCCACATCTCCGAGGTCTCCGTGACCCACGGCAAAACGATGCTGGACATCGGCTACCACTGTCGCGACTACTTCCTCGCGCAGTGGGACAAGTTCAAACATCACCCCTGGGGCGTGCTGGCCCACTCGACGCACGTGCGGGGCGGGGGTGTGTTCGAGGGCGGCGTGGAGCGCTGTCGAGCCAAGGTAACCCTGGCCACGTCGATCCCGCCTGAGGTGTGCGCGCGGATCAACATGGGCTACCGAGATCCAGCCACGATCGACAAGGCCTCCTTCGCGAACCGCGAACACGAGGGCGTCTTGCTGGTGCCGAAGGCGGGCGAGACCCTCTTCAAGTTGCGGCAGCCTCCACCCTGGGCTGCTTGAGGCACGCCCCGGGAGGGCCCTGCGTCAGTTCATCTCGTTTCAGTTCATTTTTCGATAAACGCCGACGACCACGCCGATGATGTTGACGCTGCGGAAGTCTTTGCGGCGGACATAGATGGGCTTCATGCCCGAGTTCGCGGGCTGGAAGCGAATCTGGTCGCCCTCGGGGTAGTACCGCTTGACCGTGGCTTCGTCTCCGATCATCGCCACGACGATCTCGCCCGGCTCTGCGCGCAGCTGCTTGCGGACGAAGACGAAGTCTCCGTCGAGGATGCCGTCCTCGATCATGGACTCACCCGTGACCCTCAAGGCAAACACCTCGCGGTTTTCGCCGATGAAAAAACGGTCGACCTTGACGCTGCCCTCGGTGTTCTCGACAGCCAGCAGGGGCTGACCTGCCGCTACGCGACCGATGATCGGAACCTCGACCAGATGCGAAGGCTCGGGGCGGGGAGGCAGAGCAGCCGACGCCGCGGCCACGGGCCTGAGCGCGCGCGACTTCAGATCCTCGCGCTGAAGGTAGCCCTTCTTTTCGAGCGCGCGCAGGTGGTCGTTGACGCCGTTCGTGGAACGTATCCCGAAATGGCTGCCGATCTCGCGCAGCGTGGGGGGATAGCCCCGGCTGTCAATCGATTCTTGGATGAACGCCAAGATCTCGCGCTGCCTATCTGTCAGCGCGTCGCGCTCGTCTTCGTCACGAACCAATCTGAGCTCACCCATGTTCTGGTCTCCTTCGCGGCCACCCAACTCGGTCCGCTGCATCCCAGCGTCGAATGACCTGGCGCGGACGGGATCCCCTGCCTTAAACCAATGCGAACTGAACAAACGTATGGTACGGAACGGATGTCTGGTGTCAAGTTTTTCGATGCAGGTCGTCGGCGTAAAGGCCGGTTCGGGGGACAGGCTTTGGCGCTCGCACCGTTTCCCTTTAGTCTGGGCGGGTGTCGGTCGCGACCGGGCGCACGCAGGGCGAGGGTGACGGCGTCGAGCCGCTGCTGGTGGTGTACGTCGAATCCCCGAACCGAGGCGGGCAGGGCGATTCAGTCTACCGGGTCGTCCAACCTAGCCGCGCGCTGGCCGAGGTTCCCGGCGTCCGCGTGGTCACGGGGTCGTGGCTCAGCCCCGCGCTGCACGCGCTCTTGCCGCTCGCCGACGTGGTGGTGTTGGCCGATGTGGTCGAGGCCGATCTCTTGCCCCTCGTGCGCCAGCGCCAGGCGGCCGGGCTGGCGACAATCTACGAGATCAACGACGACTTTCAGGCCCCGCAGCCCTGGAACCCCACAGCGTATTTGGCTCAAAACCCGCTCACGCGCAGCCTGTCTTCGCTGCTTGCGGCCCGTTCTGACGGGGTGCAGTTTTCGACGCCTCATCTGCGAGACCGTTTCGGCTTTCTCAACCCGCGGGGCGCGGTGTTCGTGAACCAGCTCTGGGACGTGCCGGCGCGCGCACCGAAGCCCCCGGGCCTGCGCCTCGGTTGGGGAGGCTCTCTCGGGCACATGGAAGATTTTCGGTCGGTGGTGCCGGCGGTGAAGGCCTGCCTCGAGGCGCACCCCGCGCTTTCGTTCCACGTCATGGGCGCCGAGGTGTTCCGCGAGCTCTGCGGGGCTTTGCCGGCCGGCCGCTGGACGTACCAGCCGGGCGGCTCCCTCGCCGCGTACCTGGCCTTCGTGGACAGTCTGCACATCGGGCTCTGTCCCCTCGAGGACACGGACTTCAACCGCGGACGCTCGGACGTGAAGTTCCTCGAGTACGCGTCGCGCGGCGTGGTGACGCTGGCCGCCGATCGGGAGCCCTACCGGCACAGCCTGGTGCCCGAGCGGACAGGCTTCGTTTACCGCGACGTGCATGAACTGCCGTGCCTCGTGGCGCGTCTGGTGGCCGCGCCAGATCGACGTCAGGAGGTGGCCGTCGCTGCCTACGCCTACGTCACGGCTTCGCGCCGGGAGCGCCCTGCGGCCGCGGGCCGGTTGGCCTTCTGGCGCAGCTGCCTGGCGGGCACCCAGGACCGCGCTGCGGGGACACGAAAGGCGCGGCATCGGCGGGCCGAAGCCGCGCTCGCAACGCTGGCGCAGCCCTTCGGTGACGTCCCCGTCTTTTTACCCCCGGCGGGCGCTTTGGAAACCGCGCTTCTCGAGGGCCTGGCGCTGCTGCGCGACGGGCGAACGAAGCCGGCGCAGGCAGGGTTCGCGGCCGCGACGCGGCTTGCGCCCTCGTTCTACGTGCCCTGGCTTTATCTCGGGCGCGCGGAGTCCGACGAAACACGGGCGCGGGCAGCGCTTGCGCAGGCGCGGACGCTCGCGCCCTTCTCGGTGGCGGCCTGGATGGTCGAGGCGGATCGCGAGGCGGCCGCGGCCGAAGGGCAGGGGGACCGGCTCGTTCACGCGCTTCGGGAGGCCGATCGCCTCGCGCCCGAGCTGGGGGTGCCCGCGGCCCGCCTGGCGGAGCTGGCCGGGGCGGCGGGGGCGCTCGACGAGGCTTTGGCCCTCGAGAGACGGGCGCTCGCAGCCAACCCCTACTATGCGCCGCCCCACGCGCGGCGCGCGCTGCGCGCCCTCGACGGGCACAACGTACCCGCGGAGGTGGAGGCGGCCCTCGAGCGCTGCGCCCGGGCGGACGAACGCTTCTGGATGACCCGGTTCGCCCAGGGGCGGCTCGCTCTGGCCCGTGGCGACGTGAGCGGCGCGCGCGTGCATCTCGAAGCCGCTTTGAGGCAGGCGCCGGATCGGCGGCCCGTCTGGGCGCAGCTGGCGCGCGTGGCGGCGATCGAGGGGCGGCTCGACGACGCCAGGGACTGGCTCGCGAAAGCCAAAGCCCAGGGTTCCTGAGGGGGTGGGTCTGGCTTTCGAAGCGGCTGCCAAATTGTCAGCGCTGCAGATTCGGCATTCGTTCCGTGCCAAAATGACATTCGCCCCGGCGCTCGCATGCCCCAGCACAGAAAAATCAGGCACTTCAGAGGGCCTCGCCGGTTGGCCTCTGCCTTGAACAGGAACTGCTCATGACTGACTCGTCGTCTTCTCCCCCCGACGCCACGCGCCCCGCCATCTTGGTGGTGGACGACGAACCCGGGATTGTCGACTCGCTCCGCAAGGTGTTCGAGCGGGAGTCCCTGCGTGTGGTCACGGCCCGAAACGGAGCGGAGGCGTTGGAAGTGCTGCGCCGCGAGGCCGTGGCCGTCATGCTGACCGACCTCATGATGCCCGGCATGTCAGGGCTCGATCTCTTGCGGGCCTGCCGCCAGCTGTCGCCGGAGACTGAGACGGTGCTGATGACGGCTTATGGGACCGTCGAAAACGCCGTCGAAGCCATGAAGGATGGGGCCTACGACTTCGTCACGAAGCCCATCAAGCGCGCACACATCACGCGGGCCGTGGCCAAGGCGCTCGAAAAGCAGTCGCTCGTGCGAGAAAATCGCTCCTTGCGGGAGCAGCTCGCGGCTCACAAGCGCTTCGAGGCGGTGGGCCAGTCGCTGACCTGGCGACGAACCCTCGAGACGGTCGCGCAGGCCGCGCCCTCGGTGGCAACGGTGTTGTTGTTGGGCGAATCGGGAACGGGCAAGGAGCTCCTGGCCCGGGCCATTCATCAAGGCTCGGCGCGGGCGGCCGGCCCCTTCGTCCCGGTCAACTGCGCGGCGCTGCCCGAATCGATTCTGGAGGCCGAGCTCTTCGGCTACGAGCGGGGGGCCTTCACGGGGGCCGTCCAGCGTCAGGAGGGCCGCTTCGCCCAGGCCCATGGGGGCACATTGTTCCTGGACGAGATCGGAGAGATTCCCGTTCACGTTCAGGTCAAACTGCTGCGCGTGTTGCAGGAAGGGGAGGTCGAGCGGTTGGGCGGCAAGTCCATCAAAGTGGACCTCCGGCTGGTGGCAGCCACCAACCAGGACCTGCGCCAGGCGGTCAAGGAGGGCCGGTTCCGCGAGGATCTCTACTACCGGTTGAACGTGATCCAGATCCGGCTGCCGCCGCTGCGCGATCGGCGGGATGATGTGCCCTTGTTGGCCGAGCACTTTTTGCGGCTGTTCTGCGCGCGCAACGGGCGTCATCTGTCGGGGTTTACGCCGGAGGCCTTGCAGGCCCTCGAGCGCTACGACTGGCCCGGCAACGTGCGCGAGCTGGAGAACGCCATGGAGCGGGCGGTGGTGTTGTGTCGGGGGCAGCAGGTGGGGGTGGACGACCTGCCCCCCGAGGTGCGAACCGGCACGGGGGTTGTGTCGGATGGCAGAACGCTGTCCTTCGCGGTGGGCACGCCGCTCGGCGAGATCGAACGGCGGGTGATTCACGCAACGTTGGCGCACTGTGGCGGCGACAAACGCCTGTGCGCCCAGCTTCTGGGCATCGCCACGCGCACCATCTACCGGCGCCTGGAAGAGGAGCGGGATGACCGTTCGGATCGAGACAGCGCGGCCGAGGACACCTATGCCGCAGCCGCCGTCGCGATCCACGACCGGATCGCCTGAGGCCCCGACGCCGGGGCCCTGTGGCGATTTGGCGAGACGGCCGGGCGTGCGTGCCAATTTGGCAGGCGGGGTCTGCGGGTAACCAGGTAACCAGCTGAAATTACGAAGAGTTTCGGAGCCGTAGCGGTGGCCTCGGTCTTGCTGCGTAAGTGAGACGAAGTGGAATCGCTTCTCCGAAAATACCTGTGGGTTCTGGACCTGGCGACCGCCGGCGTGTGTGCCTTGTTCCTGGCGCGGGCAACGGCCAGCCTCGCCGAGTCGCAAATGATCGGGAACATGCCTTCCCGCACCGCGGGGGGGGCTTCGTTTTCGAGCAAGCCCGCCGTGGCCTACGACAAGGACCAAAAGGACATCCTCGACCGGAACGTTTTCTGCTCGGACTGCCCGCCCTTCAATCCCCCCGCGCCCGTGGAGGCTGCCGAGCCCGGGGCCGAAGCGGGCGAGGCCGAGCCCGAGCGCACCACGCTGCCCTTGGCGGTGATGGCGATCATGTACGCGCCGCCGCCCATGGGCATCAAGTACTCGGTGGCGGTCTTGAAGGACACCGAACACCTGACCGTGGGCGCCTACGCCACCGGCGAGCTCATCCGAGAAGCCAAGATCATCGGCATCGATGAAACTCGCATTCACCTCGACAACCGGGGTAAGCGCGAGTTTTTGGACTTGCTGGCGGCTCCGGAGGAACCCGCACCCGTGGCGGCGGCTCCCGTCGCGCCGCGCGCAGCACCCGGAGACGAGCTCTCCAAAGAGCTCGCCCAAGGGCTCAAGAAGACCGGCGAGAACTCGTTCGAGCTGCAGCGAAGCACGCTCGATTCGGTGCTGGGCAACATGAGCCTGCTGTCGCGGTCCGCGCGCATCGTTCCCGAGATCCGGGACGGCAAGCCCGGAGGATTCCGCCTGTACGCCGTGCGTCCCGAGGGGCCCTTTGCGCTCATCGGCATGCAAAACGGCGACGTGCTTTACGCCATCAACGGACTCGAGATGACCAGTCCCGAAAAGGCGCTGGAGGTCTATTCCAAGCTCAAGTCCGCGCGCCACCTGTCCGTGAGCCTCGAACGCAACGGTCAGAAGATCACGAAGGAATACACGATCCGATGAAGCCCCCGAGCCTAACCCGAGTTTGCATGGTGAGCTATTTGACGGTCGCCACCGTCTTTTCGCCGACGCTGGCATTCGCGCAGACAGAGCCCACCGCAGAGGCCAACGACGCCGCGGCCCCGCGGGTCGAGCGTGGCAAAAAGGGCGCTCGTGCTCCCCTGGCGCAGGTGGTGCGCAAGCTGCGCCGGGCCCCGCCGACCAAGGCGCCGCCCGCTGCGGAGGCCGCACCGGCTCCGGTCGTGGCAGGGGCTCCTCCTGCGCCCGCTCCCGCTCCCGCACCGACGCCGGCCGTGCCCGCGGGGGCCGAGACGCTTGGCGGCGCGGACGTCGTTCAGCTGCCGGGCGAAAAAGAGTTCAACTCATGCAAGAAGCTGCCTAACCGCCGCATCGTCAGGCTCAACCTCAAGCCCGACACCGAGCTGGGCGAGCTGGTGTCCTGGATCTCGACGATCACGTGCACGCAGTTCTTGATCCCCGGCACCACCAACATCGCGGGCAAGAAGGTCACGATTCTCGCGCCCCAGCTCATCACGCCCAGCGAGGCCTACCGGCTGTTCCTGGCGGCGCTCGAGTCGGTGGGGCTCACCGTGGAGCCCACGGATCGGTTCTTGCGCATCGTCGAGACGAACCGGGCGCGGTTCACGGACCTGCCGCTCTACGAGCCGGGGCAACCCGTCCCGGATGACCGTCGCTACGTGACGAGCATGGTGCGTCTCAAACACCTCGACGCCGCCGACGTCACGCAAAACGTGCTCCAGCGGATCAAGGGTGAGCAGGGCGACATCGTCGCGTACCAGGGCGACACCCTCATCATCACGGACCAGGGGGTGCTCATCAAAAAGATGATGAAGGTGCTCGAAGCGCTCGACAAGCCGCATGGCACCGATGAGCGCATCTGGATGGTGCGCATACGCAACACGTCGGCCGTGGAGATGGCGTCTCGCCTTTCCGAGATCTTCAACATCGACTTCGTGGGCCAGGGCACCTTCAACCGCGCGGGCCCGAAGGCGGCGCCCGCACCGAAGCCGCCGGCCCCTGCGGCCAAGCCCAAGGGCCCCACTGCGGGGGTTCTGCCCGATTTGCAGGACCAAATGACCATTACCCGCCTGATTCCGGTGGATCGCACGAATCAGCTCATCGTGGTGGCGCGGCCGCTGGCCTACGAGTGGCTCAAGGTCATGATCGACCGGCTGGATGTGCCCATCGAACGCGAGGGTGATGGGCGGGTGCACATGTACTACTGCAAATACGCGAACTGCGACGAACTTGCGGTCACGTTGGGAGCCCTCACGGGCGTTCCCGTCTCGATCCAGGCCGCGGGGCGCACCACCGGCGGCCAGCGCGCCACGCCGCCGCCCGCAGCCCCGCGTACCACCAATCAGCAGGGTCAGTCACAAGAGCTTCAGCTCTTCGACGGCGAGGTGCGCATCAACTTCGACCGTCCCACCAACGCCTTGGTGATCCTCTCGACGCTCAAGGATTTTCAGGTGCTGCGCAAGATGATCGAAAAGCTCGATTCTCCGCGCAAGCAGGTCTTCATCGAGGCCCTCATCATGGAGGTGCTGCTCGACAAGACCCGTCAGCTGGGGGCGGCGTTCCACGGAGGCGTTCCCACGAACGTGGGAGGGGGTGAGGATAGCTTGCTGATCGGCGGTTTCCGCGCGGCTTCCACGTTGCAGCCCCTCGGGCTGCTGGCCTCGGGCCTCGGGGGCCTTGGGGCGGGCTTGTTCGGGCCCCCCTTGGACCCTCAGCAGGTACGGATCTTCGGCGGCAGTGCCGACATTCCCTCGTTCGGTGTGTTTCTGCAGGCTCTGCAGAGCAACAACGACGTGAACGTGCTGTCGAACCCTTACATCATCATCACGAACAACGACGAGGGTGAGCTGTCGGTTGGTCAGCAGTTGCCCTTCCCGGGCAGCACGTTCGGCGCGGGCTTGCCCGCCGGCGGCGGCGCTGCGGGCGGCCTGCTCGGCGGGTTTGGTCTTGGCGTGCCCGTGAACCGCACCAAGGTGGCGCTGTCCTTGAAGCTGGTGCCGTCGGTGAACGAGCACAACATGATCCGCATGGAGGTTGAACAGAAGATCGAGGACATCCTGTCGGAGAACTTCAACAACCTGGGCCCGGCCACGTCCTTGCGTGAGGCCAAGACCACCGTGGTGACCCGAGACCAGCAAACGGTGCTCATTGGCGGCTTGATGTCGGACCGCACCAGCGAGGCGGTGACGAAGGTTCCGATCCTGGGCGACATCCCCATCCTGGGTTTCTTCTTCCGCAACACCACCAAGCGCAAACAGAAGAGCAACATCATCATCGCGCTCACGCCCTACGTGATCTCCGAGCCGAACGACCTGCGTCGCATCGCCGAAAAGAAGATGCGCGAGCGGCGCGAGTTCATCGAGCGCTACACGGCCTTTCAGGATACGGCCGCGCTCGAATCGGACATCGACTACAGCAAAAAGCGCGGCATGCTCGAGGAGATCAACCGCGGCGTGCGCGAGATCGAGTCCGAGGAGGCCGAGATGCGGGAGATTCGCCGGCGCGACGACCAGGACCGCGAGACGCCGATCGAGCCGCCCATGGCGGTCAGGTGGGCTACGCCGGATGATCCGCGTAGCGCCCGGCGCGCAGGAGCAGACGGTGTGCCGGCTCCCGTGAGCCCGGGGGTGCAAGAGCAGATGCAGGAGGGGGGGGATGCGCCTTCCGCGCCGGAAGGTCCCCCGCCCGAGGCTGAGCCTCCGCCCCCGGCGGGCGACGGCGCGGAATGACCGAGACCCGGACGAGGATCACGACGTGCGACAACGACTGATAGGCGAGATTCTGGTGGCAGCGGGCAAGGCCAAGCCCGTCCAGATCACCCAGGCACTCGAGACCCAGGAGACCGAAGGGGGGCGCCTGGGTGAGCTGCTCGTGCGTCAAAAATCCGTGGAGGAGGCTGACGTTCTGAGGGCGCTCGGCGAGCAGCTGAGTTTGCCTCACTGGGACAAAATACCCGTCGAGCAGATCGACGTGTCGCTGGCCACCAAGCTCCCGATCGGCTTTCTCCGGCAACACAAGCTGCTTCCGGTAAAGGTGGAGGGCGGCGTGGTGCAAGTGGTGATGGGGGATCCGCTCGACGTGTGGGCGCTCGACGACGTGCGCAGCCTGCTAGGCCAAGACGTGGCTCCCGTGGTGGTGGCGCCGATGCGCGTCGTGGACGCGATCAACCACGTCTACGGTCAAAACCAGGAGACGGGCAACCTGGGCGACGGCGAGGACGACATGGAAGGGGAGGGCGAGGAGCTCGTCGACATCCTCGACATCAACGACGAAGCGCCGATCATTCGCTGGGTCAACTCTTTGCTGTTCAGCGCGGTCAAGCAGCGGGCCAGCGACATTCACATCGAGCCAGGCGAAAAAGAGGTGGTGGTGCGCTACCGCATCGACGGCGTCCTCCACGAGGTGCGCCGGGCGGCCAAGCAGTTCATTCCCTCGATCATCTCCCGTGTGAAGATCATGGCCGGGCTGAACATTGCCGAAAAGCGGCTGCCGCAGGACGGCCGCATCAGGCGCCGCATCGCCGGCAAAGACATCGACATGCGTGTGGCCACGGCGCCCACCGTGCGCGGCGGGGAGCGCATCACGATCCGTCTGCTCGATCGAGAGAACGTGCTGCACGACCTGGCCGACATTGGCTTCGGCCACGACCACCTGCACACGATCAACGAGCTCATCAACCGGCCTCACGGCATCATCCTGGTCACGGGACCCACGGGCTCGGGTAAGACCACCACGCTCTACGCGTGTTTGGCGAAGATCAATTCACCCGACTTGAACATCCTGACGGTGGAAGATCCGGTCGAGTACCAGCTCGATGGCATCAGCCAAGTGGCGGTGAACGAAAAGATCGACCTGACCTTCTCCGCCGGTTTGCGCTCGTTTCTTCGTCACGATCCCGACGTGATCATGGTCGGCGAAATCCGCGACCTGGCGACCGCAGAAATCGCCATCCAGGCGTCCCTGACGGGTCACTTGGTGCTCTCGACCATCCACACCAACGACGCGGCAGGCGGTATCACGCGTCTCGTTGACTTGGGTGTGCAGCCCTTCCTCGTGGCGTCGTCGTTGGTTGCCTTGCTGGCGCAGCGGCTCGTGCGGCGTCTCTGCATGGACTGCCGCGAGCCCTACGTGCCGGCCGCGGAAGATCTGCAGAGTGTGGGCATCGACCCGGTAGAGTTCTCGGCGGGGCGCGCGAAGACCATTCGCTTCAAAGGCGAGCCGGCCGCCCCCCCTGTCGGCCACCTCTTTCGCGCCCGTGAGGGCGGATGCACCACCTGTCTCGGCGCTGGCTACCGGGGCCGGACGGCCATCTACGAGCTGCTGCTTCTCGACGAGTCGGTGCGGCAGATGACAATCAAGAACACCGACGCCCAAAACATCAAGAAATACGCCCAGAAGAGCCTGGCAATGCGCAGCCTACGCGATGACGGGGGGCAAAAGGTCCTGGCGGGCATGACTTCGGTCGCGGAGGTGTTGATGATTACCGCGGAGGACGCGCAGTAGGCCGCTTGCTGCGTCGAGAAGCGCACGATGCCACTTTTCGCCTACAAAGGGATTGCCGCTGGAGGCAAGAACGTCTCGGGAACGCGGGAAGCCGACGGACCCAAGAGCCTGCGCCAGCTGCTCAAGCGCGAGTCGGTGTTCATCACCGAGATGCGCGAGGTGCGCTCGGGAGACAAGAGCAACCGCAAGGCGGCTGGTGGCTCGGCGAAGGACAGCGCCCTCAATAAAGAGGTCGACTTCAAGGCGATGTTCGAGCGCATCCGTCCTCAGGATGTGTCGATCTTCACCCGCCAGTTGTCGACGCTGTTGCGCGCGGGCATTCCTCTCGCCGAAGGTCTCGCGGCGTTGGCGGAGCAATCCGATAACAAGAAGTTTCAAATGGTTTTGGCGGGGCTGCGCCAAAAGGTGAACGAGGGCGAGGCCTTGGCCAAGGCGCTCGAGGCCCACCCTCGCGTGTTCCCGGACCTTTACGTGAACATGGTTCGCTCCGGCGAAGCGGCCGGCAACCTCGATGTGGTTCTGCTGCGCCTCTCCGACTTCATGGACACTCAGACCGCTTTGCGCGGGAAGGTCTCCGGGGCCATGACTTACCCGATCATCATGATGATCATCGGGGCCCTCGTCATGGGCGTCCTGATGATCTTCGTGGTGCCGCAGATCACCGAGATCTTCGAAGATTCACAGCAGGCTTTGCCTCTCAACACTCAGATCCTCATCTTCGTTTCGCGCCTTGCGGGCAACTGGTGGTTCATCCTGACACCGCTTGCAGGCGTGGTGGTGTGGTTGCTGCGCCGCTGGGCTGCCGGGCCGGCGGGACGCCAAAAGGTCGACCGCTGGAAGCTGAAGCTCCCCGTTGTGGGACCGCTCGTGCGTTACCTCGCGGTGGCGCGCTTCGCACGCACCTTGGCCACGATGTTGGCCTCGGGTGTTCCCGTGCTGACAGCCCTGGAAATCGTGCGTCGCGTGCTCAACAATGTGGTGCTGGAGAAGGTGGTCGAGGAGGCCCGAGACGCGATTCGTGAGGGTGAATCGGTGGCCGCGCCGCTCAAGCGCTCCGGCCAGTTTCCTTCGATGATGTGCCACATGGTGGCGGTGGGTGAACGTTCGGGTGAGCTCGAGACCATGCTCGAGCACGTGGCGGATGCTTACGAACGCGACGTGGAAGCCAAGGTGGCCCGGCTGACGGCCCTGTTGTCTCCGCTGATGATCGTCGTCATGGCCGTGGGCGTGGGGTTCGTGGTGTTTTCGATTATCCAGCCCATCCTTCAGATTCAACAGTTCGTCCAATAAACGAGACTTGCCCAAAGGAGTGCGAGAATGTCCCAGCCAGAACAGCGATCCGACATCCCAAACGAAGGTGCGAGCGGCTTTGCGCCCGGCGTCGTACGCGCCCTCGGGACGCGCGTGCGCCGTGGCGACGCCGGCATGACCCTGCTCGAGGTGCTGATCGTGTTGGCGCTCATCAGCTTGATCGCCGGCACCATCGGCGTGGCCGTGTTCAACAACTTCAAAAAGGGCCAGATCAAAGCCGCCAAGCTGAACGTGAAGGAGGTCTCCGGCGCCGTTCAGCAGTACATGATTGACAACAACTCCGAGTGCCCGCCCACCATCGACGATCTGGTCAGTCAGAAGTACTTGAAGAAGAACAACATCAAGGATCCCTGGGGAAAGCCGTTCACGATCAAGTGCCCCGGTGATCAGGATCCTGACGGCATCGATGTGATGTCTTCGGGTCCCGACAAGCAGGAAGGCTCCGAGGACGACATCGTCTCTTGGAAGCTCTGAGCCCGGCGTGCGCGACGGATAGAGTTGCTCGATGACCGCACGGCGCCGGGCCCCGAACGCGGGGTTCACCCTGCTCGAGGTCTTGGTGGTGATGGCACTGCTGGGGCTCTTGGTGGGCACCACCGTGCGGGGAATCCGCTCGCTGGCCCGGAGCGATATCAAGAGCGCGGCGTCACGGCTCTCGGGAGCCATGCGCTACCTCTTCGATCGCGCCTCCACCACGGGCAAGGTGCATCGGCTCGTGCTGGACTTCGCGGAGCACAAGTACTGGGCGGAAGTGTCGGACGACCGCTACTTTCTGCCGCGAGAGAGGGAGACGCCCGAAAGTCGCATCGTGGCGTGGAAGGAAGAGCAGGAGGAGGCCGAACGACGCGCCGAAGGGCGCGCGCGGGGAGGGCGCGCCGATGAGGAATCCGGGGGTCAGGGTACGGGCCTGGGCGTCGGGTTTGGTAGTGGCTTCGGCAGCGCCAACAGCTACGACGTGGAAAAGTACCTGCCCAAGCCTTTCAAGCGCAAGCAGGCGCGGTTTCAGTCGTTCAAGGAGACGGCGATCAAGCCCGTTACTCTCAAGAACGCCAAGCTCTTCAGTGTCTACACCCCGCGCCTTTCGGAACCTATCCAGGAAGGTAAGGGGTACGTCTATTTTTTTCCCCTGGGCTACGCCGAGGCGGCCATGGTCTACCTGACGGACGAAGACCAAGAGGTCACCTATTCTCTGGTGGTCCACCCGCTCACCGGCCGCGTGAAGATCTACAACCAGTACGTGGAGCCACCGCTCGAGACCCAGGTGGACGATGCGGGTGAGGTGGTCGACCCATGAGGCCGCGGCGGACCCGTCGGCAATGCCGCCGTCACCGGTGCCCGGCTTCGGGTGGCTTTTCCTTGCTCGAGGTCATGGTGGCCTTGGCCATCTTGGCAGGGGCGCTGATCATCCTTCTGCGGATCGTCACCGGCAACGTTCAGAACACGAACAAGGCCAAGCTGATGACGGTGGCTACCTTCCTCGCCCGGGCGAAGATCGTGGAGATCGAGGACCGCGTGCTCATCGAGGGCTTCATCGACTTCGACGACGAGCGCAAGGGCGACTTCGCGAACGAGGGCTACCCGGAGATCGCCTGGGACTCGATTGTGGAACGGGTGCGTCTGCCGCTCGACCTGGCCCAGCAGACGCAGCAGGCCGCGGCGGATACCAGCCAGAGTGCCACCGACCTCAACAATCAAAACCCGCTGCAATTCATGGCGGGTTTCATGGGTGGCTTCATGAGCACTCTCATCGAGCCCATTCGGCTGGGCCTCGAGGAGTCGGTGCGCAGGGTCACGGTGAGGGTGTACTGGCAGGAGCTAGGCAAGCCGCAGCAGAGCTTCGAGGTGGTGACGTTCCTGACCGATCCCTCGAAGCTGGATCAAGCGCTGACGGGTGGGGCCATGTCGGCAGCGGGCGCGCCGGGGGCGCCGGGGGCTGCGGGCGCCACGAACCCCGGCCAGCCGCCGGGCCAACAGACGCCGCTGCCCAACTTGCCGGTCCCCGGCGCTCTCGGAGGCAAAAAGTGAGCGGGTCTCGCGCTCGCCGCAGCCAAGCAGGCTTCACGCTCCTCGAGGTGATGCTGGCCATGACCATCTTGATGTTCATCTCGGTGACCATCTGGGGCATGTTCAGCCGCACCTACGACACCAAGCGCCGCTTGGAGGTGGCACAGGAGCGCATTCACGTCGCCCGCGTGGCGCTCATGCGCATCACACGGGAGCTGGAGATGGCGTACCTCTCGAACCACGAGAATTCTCTCATCCAGGACCGCCGTACGTTGTTCGTTGCCACCTCGAAGGGGGACGTCGACGAGCTGCGGTTTTCATGGTTCGGAAAGCAGCGGTTGCGTGCCGACCTGGCCGAGGGCGACACGGCCCTGGTGATGTACTTCGCCGAGCGCGATCCCGAAGACCCAAGCGTCACCAACCTGATGCGCCGGGAGACGCGACGCCTGCAGGCCGCCGACGCCCGCACGGTGAAGGCCGACACATACATCCTGTGCCCCCACGTAAGCCGGCTGAAGTTCAGCTTCTACGACGCACGCCTACGGGAGTGGCGAGACGCCTGGAGCACGATCGGGGGCGAACAGCTCGACTATTTGCCCACCCACGTGCGGGTGGCGCTGACGGTGCTCGACGAGCGGAACCGCGAGGTGACGTACCTCAGCGCTGCGCGGCTACAAATGACGGAAAAAGTGCAGCACATTCCCCTCCTGCGGTGACCTCGATGAAGCGAACGTGCAACAGGATCAGGACCGCGCTCGTCGAACGGCACCGCGCGCGCCACCGGCGTGATCGCGAAAGCGGCGTGGCGTTGCTCATGACGATCGCCTCATTGACCTTGCTCATCGCCTTGGTCACCGAGTTCACCTACGACACCACCATCCAGCTGGCCCAGGCGGCGAACGCCCGCGACGAGGTGCGGGCTCACTACATGGCGCGTTCGGCCGTGAACCTCTCCCGCATGCTCATCAAGGTTCAGACGCGGTTCATCGATCCCATCATGGGCAACGCCCAGAAGATGCTAGGCAACAGCCTGGGTCCTGGGATGGGGCTGTCCCTCCGCATCACCGACTACGCCGGTCCCATCATGAGCTTTTTCGGCGGCTCGAAGGAGGAAGCGGCGGGGCTTGGTGGACTCATCGGGATTGACGTCACCCAGGCCAAGGGGCTGGGATCGGCGCACGGCACACTCGACGCCGAGATTTCGACAGAGGACGGCAAGATCGATCTCAATTGCGGTAGCGGCATGTCCTGGAACGCGCAGAGCCAGGCGATCCTCTACCAGCAGCTTTTGGGGCTGATGTACTCGCCCCGCTACAACCCGCTCTTCGAGTTTCCGAACGCCCAGGGTCAGATCGTCGAACGCACCGAGGTGGCCACGGCCCTCATCGACTGGGCCGACGGGGACGAGCAGCGGTTTTCGCCGCTTGGGAGCTCCGGTTCGGAGGACTATCGCTACAACGCTGGCCGAGATCCTTACCGCTCCCACGACAACAGCTACGACACGGTCGAGGAGGCCGCGCAGGTGTACGGCATGAGCGCCGATTTGGTTGAGGCCTTCATGCCGTATCTCACGGTGTACGCGAACAGCGATGGTAGTCGGCAGTGCAAGGTCAATCTGCGTTCGATCAAGGGCGACTGCACGCCACTCCTGGTTGGGCTCATTCGGGCGGCCATGTTGAGCGACCCCACGAAGCCGCCCTCTGACCCGTCCGTGCTGGACGACCGCATGATTTACCCTTTGGCCAGCATCCTGTGTGAACGGGGCAGTGTTCTCGGCTTCGACAGCCTCGAGACCATCGTGTCCGTGCTCAGCAACCCGGCCGGGTCGATCTCGCGGGAGGATCCGCGCTACCAGATGATGCAGCAGCTGCGTGGCATCAACGTTTCTAAGGAAGATCTGGCCAAGGTGGCCTACGTGGGCACGCCCCGTGTGTATCGGATCGTGGCGAAGGGCGAAGTGGGCAAGGTCAAAAAGAAGATCACGGCCATCCTCGATACCAGCCGAGATCTGTTCAATCCCGTAACCCAGAACGTCATGGCGGAACGAGCCGCCGGCGTGTTTCAGTATTGGCGCGAAGAATGAAAGCCGAAGTTAAGCACCAGGAGTCGTCATGGCGCATCTGATCACAGGCATCGATCTGGGCAGTCACGCCGTCAAGTTCGTCTGCATCGAGGCGGGATTCCGCAAGGCCAGGGTTCGCGCGGCCTTCGAACAACTCGTCGAGCCGGGCGAGTCCGCGTTGGCCGAGCGTCAGGCCGCCGCGCTAACGAAAGGCCTTGCCAAGGTACCGGGCGAGCTGATGGCATACGCCGCGCTCGACGGTGACCGGCTGGCGGTGCGGCGTCTTCAGTTTCCCATTGCTGACGTCCGCAAGGTCGAATCGGCCATCCCGTTCGAGCTCGAGGGTGAGATCGCTCAGCCGCTCGAGAGCGTGGTGTTCGATTTCGAGCTTTTGCCCCCCGGAAGCTCGCCGGAAGAGGCGACACGGGTCCTGGCCGTGGCGGCGGGGCAGGAGGACGTGGGGGCGGCCCTCGAGCGCTTCAAGGCCGCTGGGGTGGAGCCCCGAAGCTTGTACGCGGCCCCGCTGATTTATCGCTTCCTCGAACCGGCCCCCTCCGTGGTGGCGGCAGAGGATATGGCGGCCGCTGCGGCCGCGCGCGAAGACACGCTGGTTGCTCAGCTGCCCACGCCCGACGTGGTGGCCGCCGCCGAAGCGGAAGCGGACACAATTTCGTCTGGCGGGCCCCCTCTGCGCCTGCTGCTGGACATGGGCGCCGCCCGCACGAACCTCGTGGTTCTCGAAGCCGGGCGCCCGGTGTTCTCGCGCACCGTGCTGCGCGGAGGAAACCACCTGACCTTGGCGTTGGCTGAGGCTTTCGGGGCCTCTTTCGAGCAGGCCGAAGCAGCCAAGTGCACCCGGGGTGCCGTGGCCCATGCGGGTTTCGTGGCCGCCGACGCCGTGGAGGCACGCATGGCGGAGGTGCTGCGCGCGTCCTTGGCCCCGCTGCTGCGCGACGTGCGGCAGACGCTGGCCAGCTATCACGGGCTTTACCACCGGAGGGTGGAGCGGCTCTCCGTCGTGGGGGGCTGTTCGGCGCTGAGGGGGCTTGCCGCCGGGCTTGCCGAGGCTCTCGACATGAAGCTCGTCGGCCTTGAAACGGATCGCTCGGGGTTCCCGGCCGAGGCCGACGAGTTGCCCCTGGCGCCCCCCTTCGCTCTTGCCGAGGCCATTGCGTGGGCGGGGGTGCGCGGCGCGCGCGTCACCGACCTGCGCAAGGGCCCCTTCGTGTACCGCGCAAGCTTCTCCGTGGTCCGCCAGAAGGCCTGGCACCTGGCTGCGCTCGCGGCAGCCGTGGTGATGGCGGTCGTGGTGGACGGCGCGATGGCCTACACCCGGCTTCATCAGGAAAACGAAAAGCTCGAATCGGAGCTTGCGCAGGCAACCCGCGAACTGTTTGGGGCGCCCGATGGCGATGCGGCGAGCGTGGCGCGCTTGCTCAAGCGCGGGTTCCGCGAAGAGATGCCTCCCATACCCGCGTTGACGGCCTACGACATCTTGAATGAGGTCTCGCGGCGCCTGCCTTCGAAGGAGAAGATCAAGCTGGACCTGCTGCAGCTGGATATTCGCCCGAAGAAGATCTTCTTGAAGGGAACCATCGATTCGGTCGCCTCGGTCGACGAGATGGTGGGAGCGCTCAAGGAGATCGACTGCTTCGAGGAGATCACCAAGGGTGCGATCACCGAGGTGTCCGGGGGCGAAAAGCAGTTCACTCTTAACGTGAAGTCCACGTGTCCGTGAGCGCCGCAGGACGCGTAAATCGAAGGAAATGAAGTATGGCAAAGCTGGGTGACATCAAGACCAAACTCGCGCGTCCCCTCGCGGCGGTAGCCGGTGAGTGGGATCGCATGGCGCCGCGAGAGCGACGGCTCGTTGCGGCCCTGGGTGCTGCGGTGGTTCTCATGGTCATGTTCGTGGGCGGGTTCATGTTCTTTTCGAGCCTCGGCGACGTCGAGACGCGGAACGAAGAGATCCGTGACGCCCTCAAGGCCATCGCCCGCAACCGCAACGAGTATCTGGAAGCCAAGGGTCAGATGCGGGCGTTGGAGGTGCGCATCGGCAGCATTCCGCCCCAGCTCGCAACCGATCTCGAGGCTGCTGCCCGCGAGGTGGGCATTCAGATCCCCGAGACCAACGAGCGACCTGCCGCTGCCGTGGGAAAGCGCTACATGGAGCACAACGTGGACGTCACGCTCCGCCAGGTGGACCTGCAACAGCTCGCGCGCTTTCTGCACAAGCTCGAGACGGGGCAACACATGATTTATGTGACCCGCCTCGACGTGCGCCGGCGGTTTGCCGAAAAAGACAAGCTCGATGTGAAGCTCACGGCGTCAGGGATCGAGCGCGTACAAGCCCAGCCCAACAAACGGAAGCTGGCGGGAGGACGTCCGGAAGATGTTTGACCTCAAGCGTTTCAATCTCGCACGGCTCATCAGCCGTAGCGGCACGGTGGGCCTGATGGTGGCGTTCGGGGCCGTGGTCTACGCCGTCGCGCTGGTCGTGGTGTTTCCCTACGAGCGGGTGGGCGAGTTCGCGGAGGCAACCGCCAGCACGTTGGGCTACGACGTGGAGATCGGGGAAACGGGCCCTACTTTCGGGGTGGGCGTCAAGCTCGACGAGATTCGTGTGCGCACACGGCCTCGCGCCGGTAGCAAACCCGTGAGCTTTCTCATCGAGACCGCCCGCGTGACCACCTCGCCGCTCAAGAACCTGACCGGCGGTCTCGCCTACGATTTCGAGGCCGAGGTCTTTGGTGGGCAGCTGGCGGTCTCTGTCGAGGCGGACAGCAAGCAAGGGGAGGGCAAGGTCAACGTGCAGGGACTCGACTTGGCCCAGTTGCCGGGCATCAAGGAGTCGTTCGGGATTCCTTTGGCGGGCAAGGTCAGTGCCGACGTGGCGCTGGTGCTGCCGAAGCTGAAGGCAGCCGAGGCGGACGGCACCGTGCAGATCCAGTGCGCTGGCTGTTCGGCGGGGGACGGCAAGGCCAAGCTGAGGGTGGATAGCAATCCGCTCCTGGCGGAGGGGCTCACCATCCCGCGCTTGAGGCTTGGCGATCTCGAGGGACGGATTGTGTTCGAGAAGGGGACCGGCCGCATCGAAGGCATGCACGCCAAGAGCCCCGACGCCGAGATCGACGTGGAAGGCACGGTACGCCTGGCCGATCCCGCAGATCTGTCCCAGCTCGATCTCTACGTGACGTTCAAGCTCAGCGACAAGCTGGTCAAGAGTGACGACAAGTTCCAACTGCTCCTCCAGCTCGCCGAAATGCAAGGCAAGCGCCCCGATGGCTTTTACGGTTTTCGGATCCAGGGCTCTCCTCGCCATCTGCGTGACCCGCAGTGGTCGAAGACCTCTCCTTTTCCCCCGCGCAGCCGTACCCCCAAGCCCAACGCGGGCTGAACAGGGCGGGCGTCAATCACCGAGGGCTGCGCCCTCGCGCTTCATGGTGCGCAGGCGCTCGTGCAGACTGCTCCGCGAGATCCCGAGCGCCCGCGCGGCCTTCACACGGTTCCCGTGGCACTGCCGTAGCTGGTAGACGATCAAAGCCCGCTCGACCTCGGCCACCGTCTTTCCCTTCACGTCGAGCCAGTGTTCAGGCAGGCGCGGGGCGGGTGCAGGTTCATCGGCGGCGTAGCCGGCCGGGGCGGGGAAAAGCTGCGTGTCACAGCCAGCGAGCTCATCGGCGACGGCGTCCCAGGCCAGCCGTGGCCCTCGGAGGGCCGCGACGCGCGCCGCGAAATGCTTCAGCTCCCGGACGTTGCCTGGCCACGGGTGGCGGCACATCAGGTGCCAGACCTCGGGGGGAGGCTCACCAGCAGGGGCCTCTGCTCCCCAGAAGGAGGTCAGCAAGGGCCCGAAATCCTCCGGGCGTTCCCGCAGGGGCGGAAGCGTCAACGTGGCGCCTGCCAGGCGGTGATAGAGATCCAATCGAAAACGCCCTTCATGGGCCTCCCGACGCAGATCCCGGTTCGATGCCGCCACCAGCCGGACGTCCACGGGTAAAGGCCGCCTCCCGCCCACGCGCACGACCACGGACTCTTCGAGCGCGCGGAGCAGCTTGGGCTGCAGATCGAGGGGCAATTCGCCAACCTCGTCGAGGAAGAGGGTGCCGCCGTGGGCGGCCTGGAACCACCCCGCCTGGGCATCTCGGGCCCCCGTGAACGCCCCACGCTCATGCCCGAAGAGCTCGCTCTCGATGAGCTCGCGAGGCAGCGCCGCGCAGTTGACCACCACCCAGGGCCCATGGACGCGGGGGCTGGCCTCGTGAACGAAGCGCGCCAGACTCTCTTTGCCCGTTCCACTTTCGCCGCTGACCAACACCGGCAGGGGGCTCTGCGCGAGCTTGCGCGCCCGGCTCACGAGCGCCGTGAGCGAGGGCGCATTCACCAGCAGGTCTGCCGCCGTGCACGCGCGTGGGTGGGTGGGTGGAAGAGGTGGGGGGACTTCCGCAACGCCAAGCGAGGTCATGTCCCTCTATCGGGTCACCTGCGCCAAAGTTGTCGAAAAAAGGGAGTCCTGAGCCCACCCCTTGGTTTTCCGTCGTCCCTACTGGCAGCGCCCGTTGCTGCAACTCGTTCCCCCGCCGCAGGCGTTGCCACACTGGCCGCAGTGGCTTCCATGGGTAGCCAGGTTCACGCAGGCGCCTCCGCACTCGGCCTGCCCGGGGGGGCACAGGGAGCAGCAGCGGAACCCCGTGGCGGGGTGCTTGTAGTTTTCGGGGACCGCGACCGCGCTGAAGTTGCAGCGAAGCGCCGAGAGGCCGCTGTAGTGGTCGCTGGTGGAGTCTCCCCCGCGCAAGGTGTAGATGCGTCGGCCGTCGCCCAGCGTACCCGCGCAGTCCTCGGTCCACTCCGATACGTTGCCGCTCATGTCGAAGGCGCCTTGCTCGCCGGGGGCGGTATCGAGGTCGGCGGTCTTGCAGGCCCCTTTGGCTCCTGTGGGCAGCGTCTGGGCGTCCGCGGGCGAGGCCCATGACTCGAGCCCGTTGCAGGCCGCAGGCTGGTAAACGTTGCCGTAGGGGTAAAGCTCGGCGCCCGTGCGATCGTAAGCGCAGGCAAAGCCCCACTCATCCGTGGCGACGCTGGCGGTGGCGCAGCTGGTGCGGTTGGTACGGCAAAGGCGCATGCCGGCTGTGGCACAGGCGGCTTGCGCCTCGACGAAGGTCACCGAAGTCCAGGACAAGACTCCCGGCTTCGAGCACGCGCGCGCAGAGGCCGCACCGGGGTCGGCTGCGAGAGCGTCGGGGCGGCTCGCTTCGTGCTGGTACATGAAATACGGTGTCGTCGCCGCGGCCACGTACACGACGTCATCGCGGACCCCTCGACAGGGAAGGCCGCCGCACGTGATGAGTCCGGGGGGATTGTCCCAGGCCTCGTCGGTGAGGCCGTCGCAGTCGTTGTCCTCGTCGTCGCAGCGCTCGTCGCTGGGCAGGGGAGCCGGAGCGCCGAAGCGGCACGAGGCCGGTTGCGTCTTGTCGGCGGGATCGCAGGCGCGCGTGCCGGTCCGTCGGCAAGATCCCACGCCGTCATCGCTGCACGTGGCGCCCAGGGTGGGCTCGAACTCGTCGGTGGCGCCGTCGCAGTCGTTGTCCTTGCCATCGCACCACGTCTCTTGGTCAAGAACCTCGCTAGCCGCCGTGAGTTGAACATCGGGGCCGTAGCTGCAGAGCCAGTCCGGGGCTTGTCCGGCGCCCGGGCTGCGACACTCGGGCTTGGCGCCCCCCGGTACACTGCCACACGCCCCAAGGCTCAAACAGAAGTTGCCGGGGCGAAGCAGGTCGGGATCGGCCTCGTCGGTTTTCCTGTCACAGTCGTTGTCCTTGCCGTCGCAGACCTCCGGGCCGGTGGGGGTGCAGCTATACTCGCAGCCGTTGCTGGGGTCCCCATCCTGATTCACCCAGCCGTTTTGGCAGGGCCCCAACGTGCAGCTGCTCGCCTGGCACAGCGCCACTGCGTTGGTGAATGTGCAGCGCGTGCCACAGGCGCCGCACGTCCGCGGGTCGTTCGCCTTGTCGAACCCATTGTCGATGGTCCCGTCGCAGTCGTTGTCGATGTCGTCACACAGCTCGGCTCGCGGTGTTTGGTGGTTTTGGCAGACCCGTTGGCCCCCGAGGCAACTGTAGGTGCCTAGCTTGCAAAGCCCGCGGCAGGTCCCCGCGACGGGGTCGCATCCCACCGTGGCGTCGGGGTAGCACGCCTTCGCCAGCTGAGGGTCGCTTTCGTCGATGCTTCCGTCGCAGTCGTTGTCCTTGCCGTCACAAACTTCCACACCGCCGTTGCTGGGGCTGCACGCGTACTCGCAGCCGTCGGCCTCGCTTCCGTTCACGTTTGCGTAGCCGGCCAGGCACGAGCCCATGGCGCACGAGCTGCTGGCGCACGTGGACCCTGCGTTCGCAAACTGGCAGCGGCGGCCACACTGCCCGCAGTTGTTTGCGTCGGAGGTCTTGTCGATGCCCTCGTCCGTCAGGCCGTCGCAGTCGTTGTCTACGCCGTCACACACCTCGGCGCCGCTGGCGACACAGAAGTACTCGCACCCGGTGCCTGGCAGGCCGTCGAGGTTGTAGAAGTTGGCGTTGCAGCTCCCCAGCGCGCAGGCACCCGCCTGACACAGGGGGACCGCATTGGCGAAGGCACAGACCTGTCCGCACTGGCCGCAGTTGCGCGGATCGGAGGTCTTGTCGATCCCTTCGTCTGTCAGGCCATCGCAGTCGTCGTCGGCGCCGTTACACACGTCTTGGCCGCGGAACGTGCACGCGTACTCACAGCCGTCTGCTGGCGAGACGTTCAGATTCACGAACCCGGGCGAGCAGACCTCGATCTGGCACACGCCTGCCGAACACCTTGGCACGGCGTTTTCGAAGCCACAGCGCGTGCAGTTGCCGCAGTAGCGGATATCGCTTTGTTTATCGAACCCTTCGTCGGTCAGCCCATCGCAGTTGTTGTCGCGTCCGTCACACACCTCGATGCCGGGCTCCTGCGCTCCCAAGCAGACGAGCCGGCCCGAGGTGCAGGTGATCACGCCCCTTGTACAAATGCCCACGCTCTGGACCTCGGGGCCACAGGCGGCGCCTGCGTCGACGGGATCGTTGTCGATGCCGCCGTCGCAATCGTTGTCGACGCCATCGCAGACCTCGACGCCGCCGTTCGAGGGAACACAATCGTACTCGCAGCCATCCTCGGTCCGCTGGTTACGATCGATCCGCCCCGGTTCGCAGGCGCCCATGCTGCAAATCCCGCCCGCACACGAGGCTGCCGCGTTCGGAAAGTCACACACCTTCCCGCAGCCTCCACAGTTGGCGAGATCGGTGGCAAAGGCGAAGCCCTCGTCGACCTGGCCATCGCAGTCGTTGTCGGCGCCATCACACAGTTCGGCGCCATCATTGCTCTTGAGACACTCGCAGCCGTTTTCGGCCGTCCCATCCGAGTCGAACCAGCCGGGCAGGCATTCGCTCACGCCGCAGGTCCCTTGGGTGCACGCGGGTAGGGCGCGGCTCACCACGCAAACCCGCCCGCACGCCCCACAGTTGCCCGGGTCATTGGCGAGGTCGAAGCCATTGTCCACGACGCCATCGCAGTCGTCGTCGATCCCGTTGCAGGTCTCGGGGGCGATCTCGCACACGCGGCCATCGGGCTGCAAGACGGCCCCGTCGGGCAGCGCTGGCAGGCCGTCGGGGCGCCCGCCGTTGTTCGCACCCCCACCACTTGCGTCGGTGAAGAAGACGTTGCCGAAGCCGTCCGGGTTGTCGAAGCCCGGACGCGCCGCTGCGTCGGAGTTGAGCTCGAAGCTGCGCAGTTCGCAGCCTGCCAGGTTTCCGACAAGCAGTGCCAGAACGACGAGGCCAGTCACGGGGGCGGCGGGAGCCCGGGCCGGGCAGAGTTTCGTTGCGGTCGACATCAGAGACGCTCCTTGCGTGTAAAGGCCTCGCGCCGCGTACGGCGCCGCATGCCGAGCACGCTCGCGGCGCCCACGAGCCACAGCAACGCCGCACCCGAGCCTCCCTCGGCTTCGTTCACACCTCCGACCCGGCAGGTGCAGGTGGCAAGGCCGCCTCCCGATGTTGCGATCTTTTCGTTTTGGGGACGCGCCAGATTGGGGGGAGCGTTTGGAGGCAAAACACACTGGGGGAACCCGTCAGGCGTGAGATCGCATTGTGTGCCGCCCGGGCAACGCAGGTCCAGGCAGGGATCCGGCTGGCAGGCGTTCAGGATCTTCACACAACGTAGGCCCGGCATGCACTGGAGGAGCAGGCAGCCGTTGGCTTGGCACGCCCCGGTCGTGGGGTTGCAGAACTCCCCATTGGCGCAGACCACGCCCGCGCACGCGTCCGGTACGCAGGTGCCTTCGCGGCAGCTCTTTCCCGCCGGGCAGACGACACCGAAACAATCGCGCACGCAGCGGCCTGCACGGCAGTAAGCGTCGTCTCCGCACGCCACGCCATCGCACTTGTCGACCTCGCAGCTGTGCACACGGCAGACTTGGCCCGTCGGGCAGCCCGTGGTTTGGCAGTCGAAACACAGGCCGTTGAAGCAGCGGAACTCGGGCGCGCAGGAGACACCCAGACACCGGTCCACGCAGTTGCCCGTGGCATCACAAACGCTACCCGGCGGACACCGTACGTTGGCGCAGCGGTTGTTCACGCAGAATCCCTCCTTGCAGATGCGGTCGGCCGTGCACGAGAACTCGTCGTCGCTGCATGGAGGTGCACATTCACCCTCGATGCACTGGAAGGGGACGGGGCACTCGGCCATGTCATCGGCCATGCCGTCGCAGTCGTTGTCTTTGCCGTCGCAGATCTCGGGGGTGGGGCCCGTACCTTCGCGGCACTGCCACCCCCACAGGCCGTTTTGCCCCTTGGCGCAGGCGTATTTGCCGGCGCGGCACTCGCCTTTGATGGCAGAGCCTGCGGCCAGTCCGGGCGGCACGCACTCGGGGCCCGGGGGCGTCAGGTCTTCGTCGACGCTGCCGTCGCAGTCGTTGTCGAGACCGTCACATATCTCCGGGGTGGGGTCTTTGCCGGTGCACGCGATCCTGCCTTCGGTACACGTCGTGATGCCCGCCACGCACTCACCCACATCGCTGCCGCAAGGCAGACCCACGCCGGGAAGGGGTTTGTCCGTGTCTTCCGTATCGACCTTGTCGTCGCAGTCGTTGTCGCGGCCATCACAGATCTCGTCGGCGATATCTGGCGCTTGCACCGAGCAGGTGGTGCCGTCACCCCGGCCGTTGCAGATCTTCGTTCCGACGGCGAAGCACTTGCCGGGAGCCGCGTTGTCGCACACGGTGCCCACGTCGAAGATCTCGTCGGTGCGGCCGTTGCAGTCGTTGTCCCGGCCGTCGCAGATCTCGGTCACGGGGGTCACGGGATTGACGCAACCGAGGGTGGCGCCGTTGCCCTGCGCTTGGCAGATGCGGGCTCCAAAGCGACACTCGCCCTCACAGGCGTTCAGGCTCACGTCGCAGCCGCTCGCACCAGCCGGAAAACAGCGGGTGCCGAGCTCTGGATCGGCTTCATCCGTGAAACCATCGCAGTTGTTGTCTTTGCCGTCGCACAGCTCGGGCCGAGGGGCGGTGGCACCCACGCAGCGGATCATCCCCGTCACGCAGAACAAGGCGCCCGGGCGGCACTCCCCCACGTCGAACCCGCACGCTTGGCCCGAACCCGGAACGGTACAGGCTTTGCCCAGGTTTCCGAGACAACCCTCGTCGCAGTCGATGCAGCCATCGCAGTCGTCGTCGAGGGCGTTACACACCTCGAGCGTGGGCAGAACTCCGCCTTCGCAAAAGGGCTGACCGGCCACGCACTTCCACACGCCTGCGCGACAGATGCCCACATTCGCACTGCAAGGCGTGGGAGTCTTGAAGATATCCTCGCTGAGGCCGTCGTCGATGAGGCCGTTGCAGTCGTTGTCGCGGTTGTCGCAGATCTCGGGTGTGGGGCCCTTGCCCTGGACGCAGACGAGCGTGCTGCCCTGGCACTGGTACTGGCCGGGCTCACAATCCCCCCGCGCTTCGCCGCAGGGGCCCAGAGGCCCGTCGATGACACCGTCGCAGTCGTTGTCCTTGCCATCGCAGATCTCCTCGGTCGGGCCAAGTCCCCCCGCACAGACCACGCGGCCCGCTTCACAGGCGAAGACGCCCGGGCGGCATGCGCCCACACCCGAGGTGCCTGGGCCGCACGCCTGGCCGAGCCCGAAGCCTTCATCCACCTGACCATCGCAGTCGTTGTCGAGTCCGTCGCACGGCAGCTCGGGCGAGGGCAGCGTGGCGCCGGTGCAGGCCCCGAAGGTTCCCGCCGTGCACGTCCGGACGCCGGGCTGGCACACCCCCAGGCAGGTCCACTGGCCGGTGCCGGCGCTGAACGCGCATCCCACGGGCGCCGTCGGGAAACAGCTTTCCCCGAACCCATCGGTGATGCCGTCGCAATCGTTGTCCTGGTTGTCGCACACTTCGGCGCTGGGACCCGTGGCCCCGACGCATCCGGTGGCCCCGTTGTCGCATCTGGTGAGCCCCGCCTTGCACGCCCCGATGTCGAGACCGCAGGCCACCTGGGAAATTCCCTCGTCGATCTGTCCGTTGCAGTTGTCGTCCTTGCCGTTGCAGATCTCCGGCTTGAGCGCACAGGCGCAGTTGAGGCCCTCGTCTATCTGGCCGTCGCAGTCGTCGTCCGCGCAGTCTTCTGTGGCGAGGCCTGCCGGGCAGCCCGGCGCGGCCCCGCAGACCTCCGTGACCGGCGCGCCTGGGGTGAGGGCGCTGCCTGAACACACGAGCCCCGCAGGATCGGTGCAGCGAACCCCGGTACCGTCGGGGCTGCACGCGAGGGCACCCGTGCGTTTGCAGCGACCGACCCCCACGGTGCAAGGCCGCCCCTTTTGCGTGAACACGCTGTCTTCGTCGTCGCAGGTACCATCGCAATCACAGGTGGGGGTGGGGATCGACGCCGTAACGATGTCTCCCAACCGTGCGGTCAGCTGGGCGCGATCGTTGGCGAGCAAGGCGGCGGAGGTCCCTCCCGCCGCTGCGATCGTGTTGAGGGTGCTGTCGTTGACGGCAAACCCGATGACGTAGGTCTTCACGCCCGCCGCGAGAAGCGCGGCCGCTGCTGCCGAGGCCCCTGCGGCGCGATCTTCCGTGTTGGCGCCGCTGGCGCGCACGTCGCAGTTTTCGACGCCGTCCGTGATCAGGATGACGTTGTACGAACGGCAGGCCGCCTTGGCATCGCGCGCACCCGAGGTGGAGCTGAGCAGCCCGGCGCCCGCCCCCACGGAGGTCTTGGACGCATCGGTGAGCCAGTGCAGGGCCGCCGCGAGAGAGCCGGCCAAGGGCGTGGCCCCGTTCGCCCGGAGCTCTCGGTTGCCCCCGGTCGGGAAGGTCTCGACGCCATCGAGCCACGACAAAAGGCTGTCGTAGTTGCTGCCCCCGCTCGGAAAGCCCACGACCACGTCGGCACCGTCGCAGGTGGGGTACACGCAGTCTGTGGACGTGGGGCACTCGAGGCCCTTGGTGTAGATGTCACGAGGATCCGGCGTTGCGATGCCAGGTTTGCGGTTCGTGCAGCAGGTGCCGCTCGTGACACCGCATTCGGCGTAGCAGAGTGAATCGGCGCGGCCGGGCCAGCCACTGTTGCACCCCCATCCGCGGTTGACGGCGCAGAAGGTGTCCGTTCCAGGCACGTCCGTGGGATCGATGCAGCCATAGTTCGTGGGATCCGGCAGGCCCGCGCAGTCATCGTTGATCCCATCGCCGTTGACATCTTTGCCGACCGTGCAGCGCTGGTTGATGTCGGAGGCCTTGTACCGGGCCAGCGCGAACTCGGCCACGCCGAAGGCTGAGATCGTATCGTTCAGAGCCTGTTTGGCTTGGTAGAGGCGGCTGCCGTCGAAAGCCGCATAGCCGTCGACGTTGCAGCCCGGATGGCGGGCAGAGCCATCCCCACGGGTTTCGGTTCCCCCGGGGGTCAGGCTCATCGAGCCCGACGTATCCACGATGATGAGAAACCTCGGCTTGGTCCCTGCAGCCTCTGCGGGCACGGCCAACGCGATCGCCACCGCGTACCCTACGAATGCCACCGCACGCACTAACCGTATTTTCATGCCCCGCACCTGAAGCTAAATCGTCGTACCGAACGCCCGCGAAGGTCTTGGTGCCACATCGGCACAAGTTCCGCGCCGAAGGCCGTCCCTGCGGCGGCAGCATATCGAACGAGGCTTTCCTATGTAAACGGAATCCCGGGCCTTTGTGGGCAATCGGGGCGTTCCGTTCCAGGTAGGGAGCGGGCGTGGAATGGCGCGCGCAGGTGGGCCCACAACTCCTGACAGGCACCCACGGAGCACCGGTCAGGCGAGCCCTACGCGGGCTCAGGGGGCACAGACGGCCAGCGGGCGTCCTGCCTTTTGTCGGCGCTTGTCCGCGTACATGGCGGCGTCGGCGGCGCGCAGCAGCGCCTCCGGATCGGGCCCGCCGTCCGGGCAGGTGGCCGTGCCGAGGCTCATGCCCACGGCCCGCGTGTGTCGCTCGTTCTCCGCCGCCAAGGCCTCTCGCAACCGTGCCTGCACCGCGTGGGCTTGCAGGGGTGAGCAGTCCGGCAGCAAGATGCCGAACTCGTCGCCGCCCAGCCGGCAGACCAGGTCGTGGGCCCGCGTGGCCGATTGCAAGAAGCGCGACACCCAGCGGAGGAGGGCGTCGCCCGCCGCGTGCCCGTCGTTGTCGTTGACGAGCTTGAGATCGTTGACGTCGACCAAGAGGATGCTGAAGCGATAGTCGAGCTTCCGTCGTCCGCGCGAGATCTCCTCGGCCAGCCGTTCGTCGAAGTAGCGGCGGTTCCAGAGACCTGTCAGGGGGTCACGGTAGGCCAGCTTGCGAAAGGCCCTGAGCTGCGCCAGCTCTTCGCGCAACGCCCGGTTCTCTGCGATGAGTCCGTCGAGCGCAGTCTGCAATTCACCCAGCGGCGAAGGCGGGGTGGACAGGGACGGGTATTCGGGAGAGGTTTCGGCCAGAGCTTTCATGGGCGTGTCCGGTTGGGGTTGCTTTTCCGTAACAGCAAGCTGTGTGCCACCCGTAACACCTCACGTGTTTTCGGGGCCTTAGGGGCGGCACGCGCCACCCGTGTCAGATCCCTGCCTGGGGGATTGCGTCAGCTCTGACTATCGAGCCAGGGATCTGACGGGCAAAAATGGCCGGGTGCTAGGCGCTTTTTGCCGATGAATTGGCTCGGCAGGCGTGAGGCTCTAAAATCCTCGCCATGAAGATCGAGCCTGGAACCGTGGTGAACCTCAGCTTCGACCTTTGCGACGAGCGAGGTGAGATCATCGAGGCCTCGGATATCTCGGGGGCGATATCCTTCATCCACGGGCGGGGGGCGATCATTCCGGGGCTCGATCGGCGGCTCGCCGGCCTCGGGGTCGGCGACGAGCGTGACTTTACCTTCCCGCCCGAGGAGGCCTTCGGCAGGCTCGAGGCCGCGCCGAAGAAAACCGTTGCACGCAACGAATTCCCGGCAGAGGCGCCGCTCGTCGTGGGAGCCGAGTTCGAGGCGGGCCTGCCGGGCGGACAAAAAGTGAAGCTGGTCGTGGACGCCATCGAAGCTGCTCACGTAACCGTGCGCATGGTTCACCCGCTGGCGGGCCAAACCGTCAGCATGAGCGTGAAGGTGTTGGGCGTCCGTACAGCCACCGCGCATGAACGCGAGACGGGCAAAGTGGCCCTGCGTCCGCCCCCGCCACCCCAGGGGATTTGAGAGCGCATCAGGCAAGGTTCGCGCGCGCGAGCATCTGGACGAGTCGCCCTGAAATCGTGTGCCGCTGCAAGACGGCGTCGCGGCCGCGCGCGGCAAATGCCGCCGCCCGATCCGGGTGTGCCAGGTAGTGCCGGGTCTTGTCGTGAAGCTCGTCGAAGCTGCCGTGGGTCTCGATTTCGGTGCCCACCTCGAACACTTCGGCCAGCGCGTCCGACCGTTCGGCGAGCACGAAGCCGCCGCAGGCGGCAATGTCGAATACCCTCATGGTCACGATGTCTGCTTGGTAGATGCGCCCCACATCGACATTCACGGCGCTGGCGTTGTAGATCTTCGTGACGTCCAGGTTGTGGGCGGCGCTGCCGCGGTAGTGGGCCTGGTGTCCCGGGCAGAGCCGGTCCATGGCGCTCCAGCCCGCGTCTCCCCACACCCACATTCCCAGGTCTCCCAGGCCCGCGACGAAGCGCAGCCGCTTTTCGGCCGCAGAAATCTCCGCCACGGCCTGAGCTGCGGCCCCTCCGGAGGCGCTTGCCAGACCGGGATGGATGTCGTCGAGCGCAGTCGGCGCGAGCAACGTGTTCAGGTCCTGCCGTTGCCGGGCGAGCGCGCGCTCGAGCCAGGCACGGGCCTGCTCGGCGCCGACCTCGGGCCCCCCCACCTTCTGCGCGACAGCGAGGAAGCTGCGCTCGAAGCGGGGGATCTCGAGCGCGATGCTCGATCCCACGTACGTCGGCCGGCCCCCCCCGTAGCGGAGCCGCTCTTCGGGATCGAGTGGCAAGGGAGCCCGGCGCACCGGGTTTGCGGCCAAAGGCAAGTACGCCACGTTCGAGAACCCCGCCCCACGAAACAGGGGCACGTGGGCCTTTCGGTACGTGAACACGTGCGCGCTGTCGGTGCAGAGGCGCGCCGGGGGCAGGGCGCTGGTACTGGGATCCACCTCCCAGCACACGAGGGGCAGGCCCAGCTCGTGACAGAACTCCACCAGGCCTTCCGTGTAATTGATCGCGGCGAGCACGCGAGGGCGGGCCTCCCTCACGGCCAGGGCAAGCTCCTCTTGCGAGAGGCCTTGGAGGTCGAGGGTGTAGACGCGATAGCCGGACTCCCAGAGCGCCTCCGCGACGTCGTCGACGAAGAGCCCGCCTCGCGCGACGAAAGCCAGGGGCAACGCGGGATCGGCCGCGAGCAGGCGGCGCTCGTGATGGTAAAGCTGGCCGAGCACCGGGTGCATGACCGTGTCGCAGCTCGCAAGCGCCGTACGCGCCGCGAGCAGGTCCGTTCCCATGAGCAGGCGCAGCTTGCCGTGCAGAAGAGCGTCACTGAAATCGGCGGCACCCAACAGCAGGCGCAGGAGCCAAGGATCACGATCCCAGGCGTACACCACGCGTTCTGGATCTTGCGCGAGCAAATCGGCCACCAGAAGGGGATCTCCCAAGCCCAGCACCGCGAGAGGGCTCGAACCCGCGCAGGGGTCGAGCGCCCGGGCGCGCGCTTCGTCACCCAAACTGAGCGGGAACCATCGGTCTCCCCGGTGGTAGTGCCAGCTGCCTTCCTCAGCCCGGCCCACATGGTCTCCACTCACGGGCCAGCTGATGCGGTTGACCAAGGCGGGGGCCACCTGGGACAGGGCACGGAGGTTCGCGTACAGGTGAGCGCCAGGGCAGGCCAGGTCCATTGGGACCGTAGTGTGGCGGATTCTTTGGCGGCCCGCACCTCGGATACGGGCCGCCCTCGCCAGGAGCTCTGCACGAAACCGGAACGTTTCGTGTGAGATACGCCGTGACGTGTATACTGTCGCGTCATGGCCCTGCAAGCCGTACTGTTCGACCTCGATGGCACCCTCATCGATTCCGAGCGCGACAACATCGAGTCCGTGGCGATGGCGATGCGCCGCCTGGGCAAGGAACTCTCCGGGGCCGAGCGCGACTTCATCATCGGGCACTCCTGGCGCGACATCTACGATCTGCTGGTCCGAAACCACGGCCTGACCCTGCCCATGAGTGAGCTCATCACGATCGCCGTGGACGAGAAACAAAGTCTCATCCGGGAACATGGCTTTCACGTGCTGCCCGGCGCCTGCGCGCTGGTCGAACGGTTGGCCGGGGCGGGCGTGCCCTTGGCGATCGCATCCGGGTCGAGCCGACGCGAGGTGTTCGAGGCCATCGAGGGCATAGGCCTTCGGCCCCACTTTCGGGTCTTGCTCGGGGCCGAGGATTACGCGCCTGGGAAACCCGATCCGGCGCCGTATCTGGCGGCCATGAAGGGTCTGGGCGTCGAGGCACGCGGATGTGTGGTGATCGAAGATGCTCTTCCGGGCGTGCGGTCCGGCAAGGCGGCTGGGGCCGCGGTGGTGGGCGTCGAGGCCGGCAACTTCGCGGGCTACGATCTGTCCGAGGCCCATGTCGTGGTGAGGACGCTGGAAGACGTGACCGACGCGCTCTTCGACCAGGTGCTGGCCCTGCGCTAAAATCAAGGAAGGCGCCATGCTCGAGCGACTTCCCCAGACCGTCACGATCTACGAGGTCGGACCGCGTGACGGTCTGCAAAACGAGTCGCGCCTCATCCCAACCGACAGCAAGATCCAGCTGATTGACGCGCTCTCCGATACAGGCCTTCGCGCCATCGAGATCACCAGCTTCGTGAACCCGCGGTGGATTCCGCAGCTGGCCGATGCGCTCGAGGTGGCGCGGCGGATCAAGCGCGTCCCGGGGGTGGCGTATTCCGCTTTGGTCCCCAACCTCAAGGGCCTCGAATCCGCGCTCAGCGCGCACATGCCCGAGATAGCCGTTTTTCTTTCGGCGTCCGAGACGCACAACAAGAAGAACGTCAACAAGTCCATCGCCGAGACGCTCGAGGCCTTTCGGGAAACGATTCCCCCTGCGCTGGATCAAGGGCTCAAGGTGCGGGCCTACGTGTCCACGGTGTACGGCTGTCCCTACGAAGGGGCGGTCGATCCCGCGCGTGCGGTGCAGCTTTGCCGCGACCTGCGGGCGCTGGGCTGTTACCAGATCTCTCTCGGAGACACGATCGGCGTGGCCAACCCCCGCCAGGTGCGTGAGGTGCTTGCGCGGGTGCTGGAGGAACATCCCCAGGAGGCCGTGGCCGTGCACTTTCACGACACCCGCGGTACGGCGTTGGCCAACATCCTGATGGCGGTCGAGATGGGCATCACCACGGTGGATTCAGCCTTGGGGGGCCTCGGCGGGTGCCCGTACGCGCCAGGGGCCTCGGGCAATGTGGCCACGGAGGACGTGGTGTACATGCTCGAGGGCATGGGCGTGGCCACGGGTGTGGATCTAGATGCGCTCGTGGCCTGCTCCGAGCTGGCCACGTCTCTCGTGGGGCACGATGTGCCCTCGAAGTACTACCGTGCCGCCATGGGCGCGCGGCAGCGCGCTGTGCGCAAAGAGGCGCCCCCCTGAGGGCGCGTACCCCTCACTGGTGCCTTATGGAAGACGAAGCCTCTCCCAGTCTGGAACGTCCCGTCACCGTACAGGTCGACGGGCACGTGGCCTTCATCACCTTTGACCGGCCACAGGCCCGCAACGCCCTGTCTCGTGCCCTCGTGCACGCGGGGCAAGCGGCGCTGCGAAGCCTCGAGGACAACGACGAGGTGCGGTGCCTCGTGCTGACGGGCGCGGGCGACAAGGCCTTTTGTTCCGGGGCGGACCTCAAGGAGCGGCTGCAGATGTCGCTGCCCGAGACGCGGGTGTTCCTCGACGACTTGAACGCCTTTTGCAACGCCCTGGCCGCGTTCCGCGCCCCCACGATCGCAGCCCTCAATGGCGTCGCGTTCGGAGGCGGCCTCGAGCTGGCGCTGGCCTGCGACCTGCGGCTGGCCGCAGATACGGCCGTGATGGGCTTGCCCGAGGTCAAGCTGGGCATCATCCCCGGGGCCGGCGGCACCCAGCGTCTGGCTCGGGTCTGCGGGGTGGGGCTTGCCAAAGCCCTCGTGCTCACGGGGCGCAAGATCGACGCCGGGGAAGCGCTTCGCGTGGGCTTGGTGTCGGCCGTGGTCCCCGCAGCCGGTCTTCGGGACGAAGCCTGTGCCTGGGCCCGCGAGATCGTCGCCGCCGGGCCCTTGGCCGTGGCGCAAGCGAAGCGGGCCATCGACGAGGGCTTTGCCTTGCCCCTCGACGAGGCCCTGGCCGTGGAGCGTGCTTGCTATGAGCGCCTTCTCGGCAGCGCCGATCGGGAGGAAGGTCTTTTGGCATTCGCCGAAAAGCGCCCGCCCCGTTTTTCAGGCCGTTGAGGGGCCTGCGCTTGCGAGGCGTGTTCAGGTTTGGATGATAGGATGAAGGGTGCATGAGCACCCGAGACGCCATCACCAAAGCCGCCGCCGACATCTTGAAGGGCGGGGCGCCCAAGTACCACGAGGCCAATGCGGCCAAGGGAAAAAAATTCTGCCGCGCGCGCATCGCGGTTCTGTGTGACGAAGGCTCGTTCGTCGAAGATGGTTTGTTTGCGAACGCCACCGCCGGCGACCTGCCCGCCGACGGCGTGGTCACGGGCGTGGGCAAGATTCATGGCCGCCCCGTCGCCCTCATGGCGAACGACTCCACGGTCAAGGCGGGCTCGTGGGGGGCCCGCACGGTAGAGAAGATCCTGCGCATCCAGGAGACCGCCGGGCGGCTGCGCATTCCCTTGCTCTACCTCGTCGATTCGGCGGGGGCCCGCATCACCGATCAGCTCGACATGTTCCCTGGGCGCAGGCACGCGGGGCGCATCTTCCGCAACCAGGTCAAACTTTCGGGAAGCATCCCGCAGATCTGCTTGCTCTTTGGCCCCTCCGCTGCCGGCGGCGCTTACATTCCTGCCTTTTGCGACGTCGTGTTCATGGTCGACGGCAACGCTTCGATGTACCTGGGCTCCCCCCGGATGGCCGAAATGGTCATCGGCGAGAAGGTGACCCTCGAGGACATGGGCGGTGCCCGTATGCACTGCTCCGTCTCGGGCTGCGGCGACCTGCTCGCGGCCAACGAAGACGAGTGCCTGGCCGCCGCGCGGGCCTACCTGGCCTACATGCCCGACCATGGCGACGGGCGCGTGCCGAACGTGACGCCGTCGGCTCCCGCTTCGGACAAGCGGATCGACGAGCTCTTGCCCGAGAAGGAAAACCAGGCCTTCGACATGTACGCCCTCATCGACAGCCTCGTCGACGCGGGCAGCTTCTTCGAGGTCAAAAAGCTCTTTGCACGCGAGCTCATCACCGGCTTTGCGCGCATGGGAGGCCGCACCGTGGGCGTGGTGGCGAACCAGCCAAAGTGGAAGGGGGGCGTGCTCTTCGTCGATTCGGCCGACAAAGCTGCACGCTTCGTTTGGCTGTGCGACGCCTTCAACATTCCGCTGCTCTTCCTGGCAGACGTGCCTGGCTTCATGATCGGAAAGGCGGTCGAGCGGCAGGGGATCATTCGCCATGGAGCGAAGATGATCTCGGCGATCGCCGATGCCACGGTCCCCAAGCTGAGCGTGATCGTACGGAAAGCCTACGGCGCGGGGCTTTACGCCATGTGTGGGCCCGCCTTCGACGCGGACGCCACGATCGCGCTGCCCCAGGCCATGATCGCCGTGATGGGGGCGGAGGCCGCGGTGAACGCCGTTTACGCCAACAAGATCGCCGAAAAGCCCGAGGGTGAGCGCCAGGCCTTCGTGGACGAGCTGCGCATCCAGTACCGGGCCGACATCGATGTGCTCAAGCTGGCTTCGGAGCTGCACGTGGACGCCATCGTTCCCGGAGACGAGCTGCGTAGCGAGCTCATCCGCCGCTTCGAGCTCACCGCCACCAAACAAGACTGTGGCTACCGGCGCCGCCGGCCCGTGCTGCCCGTGTGACGCGCGGGGCGACCATGTCACGGCTACATCCCATCAGGGCTGCCGAGGCCCGGGAGCGCCTCTTGGCCGCGAGTCTCCGGACGCCCGTGGTCCGGCTGCCTCTCGAGGAAGCCCTGGGCCGGCGGCTGAGTGTACCCGTAGTGGCAGGGCGCGCCGTGCCTGCCTTGCCTCGCGCCGCCATGGACGGGTTCGCGGTGCGCAGCGCTGACCTTGCGACGGCGTCGTCGAACCAACCGGCAGGCTTGTCGTGCGTGGCCACGGTGAAGGCGGGGGCCGTGCCAAGCGTGACCCTTTTGCCTGGTGAGGCCGTGCGCATTCCCACCGGCGGTTGCGTGCCCTTGGGCGCTGATGCCGTGGTACCCCTCGAGAGCACGCAGGGGGACGGGGCCGAGCCCACGCGGGTGTGGGTTCGTGAGCCGGTGCCCGCCGGGAAAAACGTGGTGCCCGCCGGGCTCGACTTTTCGCCTGGGGAGGCGCTGTTCGCACCCGGTCGGCTGCTGCGCGAAGCCGAGCTGGCGGCTCTCGCGGCTTTGGGCAAAACGGAGGTCGAGGTACATACGGCCCCTCGCGTGCGGGTGCTTTCGAGCGGCGCCGAGGTGCGCCCGCCGGGTGCTGACCTCGGTCCTGCCGAGGTGGCGGATAGCAACCAGCTTTGGTTGTGGGCCCGCAGCCGGACCCTGGGCGCCGAGGCACGCCAGGGGGGCATCGTACCTGACGAACCCCGGGCCCTGCAGGAGGCGCTTGCTGCCGCCGTGGCCACATCCGACATGGTCCTGATCTCTGCGGGAACCTCCGTGGGCGAACACGACTTCACATCGACGGCCCTCGGCGCCTTGCCGGGCGCGCGGCTTCTCTTTCACGGGGTGCGCATGCGTCCTGGAAAACCCACGCTGGCGGCCCTCGTGGAGCGCCCGGAGGGCGCCTGCCTGGTCGTGGGGTTGCCGGGCTTTCCGGGCTCGGCCGCCGTGGCCTTCGACGTGCTGGTGGCCCCCGCATTGGCCTTCATGCAGGGCGCCCCTAAAGGGCCCGTGTGGGGCAGTGGATTTTCGGCCACGCTTGCAGCGGCCTACACCTCGGCGGTTGGCCGCGAAGACTATCTGCGGGTCCGCGTGGTGGCCGGCTCCGAAGGTCTAGGCGGCTCTGTTGTCGTGGCCTCGGTGGCCAAAGGCCCCTCGCTGGTGAGCGGCCTTCTGCACACCCAGGGCTACGTGGTGGTGGAAGAGGAGCGGGAGCGGCTCGACGAGGGGGAGCGCGTGTGGGTGGTGACGCCGCCCGGCTGAGCGACGTCACCCGTTGCGTCCCGCTCAGAGCTTGAGTGTGGCGCCCATGAGCGCGTACACGAGCTGATCGCTCTTGAACATCACGCTGTTGACGTCGTCGCGGAACGCAAGACGGCCCTCGAACTGCCCCGGAAGGAAGTCGACCATGGCGAACGCCGAGACGTAGCGATCGATGGCAACCTCCAAGGAGCCCCCGAGGAAGAAGCGGTGACCCGAAAAGCGGTTGTCCCGGGGGTTTTCGTTGTCACGCTGGAAGGAGCGTACCATCGTCCAGTTCACACAGGCGTCGCGAGGGGTCACATCCCGCCGGTTGATGTCCGTGCTCGAGGGGCAGAGCCTGTCGCTGTAGAACTGGTAGTGCGCGTGCATGCTGAAGTTCACGCGGTTGGCGAACGACAGCGTGGCCACGGGCCCCACCTCGAACGAAAACGTGTTGCGCCCGTTGAACCCGGGACCGCCGCCGATCGCCGCCCGGGCCCCCGCCGAAAACGGCCCTGCCTCGAGCAGCTGCGCCCGGCCGTGCAGGTTGAACTCGAAGAGCTGGAAGTACGTCTTCATCTCGACGCCCGCGTCGATCTTCAAGAAGTCTTTCTGAAACGCAGAGACCAGCAAGCGTCCCACGAGCAGGTAGGGGTACCCCGTGCCCACGTCTGCGGCGAATCCACCCTTGGGCAAGGCCTTGGCGCCGAAGGTCGAGGCGGCCATCTTCGAGGTGTACACCTCTTCCCGGCTTGGCCCCACGCGCACCCGTTCGAGATCGGAGGAGACGATCCGCTCCTTGCCGCCTTCCACCTTGATGGTCTGGCGGTGATCGATGTAGCCGGGCAAACGCATCATGATCTGATGCTCCCCGGCGCTCACCTGGTCACGTGCGTTCGGCGTCACGCCGGCAATTGGCTCGCCGTCGATGAAGACCTGGGCGCCGGGCGGCGCCGAGAGGAACTTGAGCCGCGACACGGCCTGCAGCTCGGCTACCAGGTTGAGGGGCTTGCCTTCCTCGAGGACCACCTCGCGCTTGAAGTCCACGAAGCCCGGCTTGCGCACCACCACCACGTGTTTGCCGGGCTCGAGGTCTTTGCGCTCCACGGGTGCCATGCCCAAGCTGGCCCCGTTGAGAAACACCTCGGCGTTGGGTTCGGCCGACTTGATGGAAAGAACGGCGCGCACGATGCCCTCGGGGTTGGGTTCGAGCTTGAGCCGCACCAGCATCTGCTCACCTGGCGTGAGCTTGATGACCTCTTCGGCGTTGAGAAATCCTCTCTTTCGGCCTTCCACGACGTGTTGGCCTGCCGGCACGGCGAGCTCGAGCGGCACCTGTCCGGCGGGGCGGCCATCGAGATACACATCAACGCCCTCGGTGCTCGCCAGCACCTTCACGGTCCCCGTCGGGCCCACGGGCGCTGCGCCCGTGACCTTCGTTTGCTTGCCCTCTTCGACCTTGACGACCTGGCGGAAGGGCTCTGCCCCCTCACGCCGAAGCTCCACCACGTGGTCGCCCGGGCTGATACCGGTGAGCAGGGTAGGGGCCATGTCCTTGCGTTCGCCGTCGAGCCAGACCTCCCCCCCTTCGGCCATCACCATGATCGACCCCGTTCCGCTCGCATCGCGCTTCAAGGTGAAGTCGCGCGTGCGCAGCTCGCCTTCGCGCAGCTCGAACCACTCGCTCACGGGCAGATACCCGCCCTTCTTCACCTCGACCAGGCGCCGGCCGGCGTTGACCTCGAAGACGTTGGGAAGCGTGCCCCGCGTGACGCCGTCGATGAACACCTCGGCCCCTGTGGCGCTGCCATCGCCAGCCGCCCGTAGATCGAGCTGTCCTGCCTCCGGGGCGCGCTCCAAGGTGAAGACCACCTTCTCGTTCCGGCGCACGTTCATCTCTCGTTCGAGCTGCTTGAACCCTTTTTGCTCGATGATGACCTTCACCAGGCCACGGGGCACGGTCAGTGTCAGCGGCGTGTAGCCCGCCACACCGTAGGCCTTGGGGTCCGCGGGTTGATTGGGCAGCACCACGTCCCAGAACACGGTCGCCTGCTGGGGCGAACTGTCGAGCGCCAGGCGCTGCTTGCGGCCCTTGGTGCGAGGGCGGGGCTTTGGTCCCGCGGTCTGCGCCTGGGCGACGCCGGGGCCCCGCTCGAGCGGACCAGAATTGAAAGAGGGATGACCTACGAGGGCGCAGAGGAAAGCGCCCAGAGCACATGCGAATCTAGACATGACGGGCGCCAGGGTATCACAAGTTCCCCCCGACGGCCGTGGGCGTTACCGCCTTGCCTGCCGGGGCGAGAGGGCCCCAACGGCGGTGCACGGCGCCGCGTACGCCCCACGAGACGGAGCCCCTCTCCCCACGAGCAGGGGCCCGTCTGCACAGGCGGCTCAGTTCGTCTCGACCTCGAGAGCGCCGTCCTTCTCCAGGATGATGAACTGCACCCGTCGGTTGGTCTGGCGCCCGGCCTCGGTTTTGTTCGTGTCGATGGGCTTGTCCTCTCCGAATCCCTCCGCCACGAAGCGGCCCGGGTCGAGACCCTGGCCCACGAACCACTGCACCACGGACTCCGCGCGCGCCTGGGACAGCTTGCGGTTGTACGACGCCGAGCCGCGGCTGTCGGTGTGGCCCTCCACGCGAAGCTTCGTGAGCTCGGGATGCTGCTTGAGCACACGAGCCACGGCCGCGAGCAGCGGGTCGCTCTCGGGGCGAATGCTCGCTTTGTTGTAGTCGAATTCGACCCGCTCCAAGATCTTGATCTCCTTGTCCATAAGCTCGACCTTGGGGCAGCCATTCTTCGCCGGATCCGGGTCGGGATCCCCTGCGGTGTCGGGGCAGGCGTCTTGTGGATCGATGATCAAGTCGCCGTCGCGGTCGGGCGGGCAGCCGTGCTTCTTGGGGTTGTCGTTGGGGGTACCCGGCTCGAGGCGGCACGCGTCCTCGGGGTCCACGATGCCGTCGCCGTCGCTATCGGGGGGCGGCGGACAGCCGTGCTTTTTGGGATCGGTGTTGGGATCACCTGGGTCGAAGGGACACGCATCCTCGTGGTCGACGATGCCATCGCCGTCGCTGTCGCGCGGGGGCGGGCAGCCGTGCTGCCGCGGGTCGGTGTTGGGTTCGCCAGCCACACGCGGGCAGGCATCCTGCCGGTCGACGATGTCGTCGCCGTCCGTGTCCGGGCAGCCGTTGGTGGCGGGCTCGGCGCGGCGCGGACCCGGATCGGCCGGGCAGGCGTCCTCCGCGTCCACGATGCCATCCTGATCGCGGTCGGGTGGGGCACGTCGCTCGAAAACGGGAAAATAGGAGAGCGACGCCAACAGGCGGTACTGGGGACTGCCGAGCGCTCGGTTGATGCCAGGGCCTCCACCGACGCCGAAGCGAAAGGCGTTCCCCACGCGCACGTGTGCGGTCAGCAAAGCCTCGAGCGGCGTGGCCTCGCTGTCGAAGGCGGCGCCGTCAGACACCACCGTGCTGCCGTGAAGCTCCGGCCCCACCACCACGCGTCCCTCGGCCACCCGGGCCCCTGCGGCCACGCCGAAGGTGACCTCGTTGCCGAAGGGCTGGTCTGCGAAGTCCGTCTGAAGGAAGCGGCCATCGAACCCCACACGGGCTGCGTAGGTCAATGCGCCCACGTCACCGGCGGCCTGGAGCCGAGGCACCAGCCGGACCTTGCCGTCGCTGGCGTAGGCGTCGCGGCTTCCCGTCGGCAGGTGCACCTGCACGCCCGCGGCGAGGGTGAAGGGATCACCGTACCGGCCAAACAGGCGCACGTCCGCACCCAGGCGCAGGTCACCCACCGCCGCCCCCGTGTTCGCCGCGAACACCTGGTTTCGCAGCGAGCCGCTGGTTCCTTCGTTGACCAGCAGCAGGGGAAGGTTGGCGCCCAGACGAAACCGGTCGCGCAAGATGACCGTGCCACCCACGTGCAGGTAGAACTGGTCGGAGACCGGCGCTTCCAGTTCGTTTCCACTCGGGTCGTAAATGACGAGCGGCTTGCGCGCGTAGTCGCCAATCACGCCGAGCGTGTAGCGTCCGTTGCCTTGAAGATCGAGCGAGTCGACCGAGAACCAGTCGCTGCCGTGTTCGGCAGGACTCAAGCGGTTGAGAGAGAAGCCGTCCACCGGGGTCTGCGCCTGTGCCCCGGCAGGCGTGGCCAGCGCCAACCCGGCAAGGGCAGCGGAAAGGACGATGCGGCCGCGCGAGGCGCGCCGCCCGCCGAGAGCGGCAAACGATGAGGTCATGGGTCTATGTCTCGTCTGGTTGAAAGGTGTTGGAAGTCAGCCGCGGCGGCGCCTCACCCAAAGCCACGCCCCGAGCGCGAGGCCCAGCAGGGCGGCCGAGCCCGAAGGCGAACCGCCCGAGGGGCCGAAGGCGCAGTTACATCCGCCCCCCGAAACGAAGCCATCCCGCACCCCGGGAACGTCGTCGGCCGGGTTGTTCGGATCCCGCTCCCCCACGTCCACCACGCCGTTGCGGTTTGCGTCCTCGAGACCATCCGGTACGGTACCGCGGTCGGTGTCAGCGTTTTGCGGGTCGGTCTTCGTGGCGCCCGCGTCTGCATCGGGGATACAGGCAAGCTTCACCACATCCGTCCCCGGGCCCATGCAATCGCGGCCCGCTTCTGTGCCGTCGAAGAGCCCGTCGCCGTCGCTGTCCGGGTCCCTGATGTTGGGAAGGCCGTCGCCGTCGAGGTCGAGCCCCGGGTTGAGTTCGGCGCCATCGGGCAGGCCATCGTCGTCCGTATCGGCATCATTGGGATCGCCGCCAAGCGGGGGCTCCGCGGCGTCCGGCAGGCCGTCGCCGTCGGTGTCCGGGGCCATGGGCTGGTCGTCGGCGGGGTTGTTGGGATTGCGTTCTTGAGGGTCGATGAGACCGTTCCGATTGCCGTCCTCCACGCCATCGGACACACCGCCTGCGTCCGTGTCCGGCAGGAGGGGGCTGGTGGTGGTCGTTGGGTCCGCATCGGCCACGCAGCTGGCCTTGGTGAGGTCGGTCGCGGGGTTGGCACAGTTCTTCCCCTGCTCTGTGCCGTCGAAGAGCCCGTCACCGTCGCTGTCTGGGTCGAGAACGTTGAGCTTGCCATCCCCATCGGTGTCGTCGCCGGGGTTGGCCTCCGCCCCGTCGATGACGCCATCGTCGTCCGAGTCGGCGTCGTTGGGGTTCGACCCCAGCGTGCCTTCCTGTCCGTCCGACAAGCCATCACCGTCGGCGTCGGGGGCGGTGTTGTCGTCGGCCGGATTGTTGGGGTCCGTTTCCCCTGCGTCGATGCGTCCGTTGAGGTTGCCGTCTTCGGCGCCGTCGGACTTGCCGCCGGCATCGGTGTCGCGGGCGACGGGGCTCGTGGTGGTGGTGGGGTCGGCGTCGGGCACGCAGCGCTTGACCGCCACGTTGGTCGCGGGGTTGGTGCAGTTTTGCCCCTGCTCGGTGCCGTCGAAGAGCCCGTCGTCGTCGCTGTCGGGATCGAGCACGTTGATCAATCCATCCCCATCCGTATCGACGCTGGGATTGGCTTCTGCGCCGTCGATCACCCCGTCGTCATCCGTATCGGCGTCCATGGGGTTCGAGCCGAGGCTCGTCTCTGCGCCGTCTGTGAGGCCGTCGCCGTCCGTGTCCGCCAGAGCGTTGTCGTCGGCGGGGTTGTTGGGATCCGTTTCTCCCGCGTCGATGCGCCCGTTGCGGTTGGCGTCTTCTGCGCCGTCGGCCTTGCCACCGGCATCGGTATCCTTTTTCACGGGATCGGTGGTGGTGGCGCCGCCGTCGGCGTCGGGCACACAGAACCCGGCTGCCACGTTGGTGGCGGGGTTGTTGCAATCCTTGCCAAGCTCGGTCCCGTCGAGGATGCCGTCATCGTCGCTGTCGGGATCGAGGGCGTTGATGACCCCGTCGCCGTCACTGTCTGTGCCGAACGCAGGCTCTTGCCCGTCGATCACACCATCATCGTCGCTGTCGGCGTCGTTGGGGTTCGTGCCAAGCCCGTCTTCGACGGGATCGGGCAGGCCGTCGTTGTCGGTGTCGGTCCCGCTGCTCCCCACGTCGTCGGCGGGGTTGTTGGGATCAGTTTCGGCGGCATCGATCCGGCCGTTCTGGTTGCGGTCTTCTTGACCGTCGGGCACGCTCCCGTCATCGGTGTCGCGGTCGATCGGGCTCGTCGTGGTCGCGGGATCCGCGTCGGGTACGCAGTTTCCGGCCGCGACGTTCGTGGCTGGGTTACTGCAGTCCTTGCCGGCTTCGGTGCCATCGCGCAGGCCATCAGCATCGCTATCAGGGTCCCGCGCGTTGATGACGCCATCCATGTCCGAGTCCTGGTCGTAGCGGGGTTCGGCACCGTCGCTCAGCCCGTCGTCGTCCGTATCGGCATCGTTGGGATCGGTGCCGATGGTCGTCTCCAGTTTGTCGGAGAGGCCATCTCCGTCGGTATCGATGGGGTCCACGGGCGTGTCGGTGGGTCCACCGGTCACAGGTGCGTTCGAGGTCACCGTGATGACGGCGCTGCCCGCCGTCTGCGAGATCGTGAGGCCCTCGAAGGTGACCTTTGCCTGGTTGGAGACGACCGTGTCCCTGTCGAGGTTGGGATCAATCGTCACTCTGAATCTCACCGAGGTGCTCTGGCCCGGAGCCAGCGCGCCGCCCGCACTGGCGCTGGCGCCCTGGCCGAGCCGCACGGCGATTTGTCGGCCCTGCGCATCGTAGTCTCCCGTGTCATCCCCGGCGGCGTCCGTGAGGGCACCCGCCGCTGCGCCGCCGGGCGACCCTGTGACGAGGGTCAGGCTGCCGGGAACGTAGTTCGTGTTGGCCGGAATGGGATCCGTCAAGACCACCTTCACGGCGCCGTCTTGGGCCGACGCCTCGTTTTGTACGACCACGGTGTACTCGAGCACGTCACCCGGTCGCGTCTCGCCGCCGTTGACGTCCACGAACGACTTCGTCGCGACGATCTTCGGGGCATAAAGTGTGGTCTGAAAGCCCATGAGCACGGCGAAGTTCGTCTCGCTCGATACGCCGGAGAAGGTTGCCTTGGCGCTGGTGGCGCCGTTGAGCAGGAGCGCGCTCACGTTGTAGGTGTCGATGTCCGTCCCGAGCGTGTTCGGAAAGGCCGGCGTGCGGCCCGTGACCGACACCCCATCGTTCGAGATGGTCGAGTTGCCGAAGTCATTCACGGGGTTGAGAGCGTTGACCAGAGGCTGGCCATTGAATGCCACCTGGTCGCCCTTGCCGGCATCGCCATCGAGGGCGATGAAGGTCATTTGCGCGTCCACGGGGCCCATGAGCGGCGTGAGGAAATCCGTGAAGTTCACGTCGATGGCCGTGCCCCCCCCGTAGGTTTGGTAGCCGTCGTAGATCGAGACGTGGCGAAAGGGCAGGGCAGGGTCGCGGTTCACCACGACCAACGACCATCCTCCGAGGTGGTCGTCGCTGCCGGCAAAGGTCACCACGTTGCCCACCTGGTAGGCCCCGGGACCGCTCGCCTTGACGATGTTGGTGACGTCGGCGAAGGCCAGGTAGGGAACACCTGCCACCAGCCACGCGGCCGTGACGCTGGCATAGGCGCCACCCGGCGGTTGAAGTTTCACGGTGTTGCGTCCGGCGGCATCCACCGTGCGCGTCGCGTCTTCAGGGTCGGTGGAGCCCCACCAGTAAAGACCCGCCCATTCGATCTGCCCATTGAAGGCCAGCGTGGCCGCGCTCGAGTTGAAGGTGCTGGCGTCGCTGTCGACGTCGATGAAGGCCGTGGTGAGCGTGTCGTTGTCAAGGGTGGGGGCCCCCGCTCCGGTCTCGACGGCGTTGCAATCGGCGGCGCTGTTGCGGGTGCGATCGCAGGTGACCACCGAGTTGCCAACGGTCAGTAGCCGGCCGGGCAGGTTGGCCGTGAAGACCTTTTGCACGGGGCGCATCTGCGCCGCTGCCGGGCTCGCCAGTCCCAGAGCTCCCAAGACGGTCAGCAAGGGCCAAAACCGCCCCGCCCTTCGTTCCCGTGCGTCGCAGAGGTGTTTCGATCGCTCGCTTACAAATAAAATCGATGACATACGCATGGACCAGACCGGTGTCGTAGGTTGAGTCTTTCGCGCGGCATCACGCGGAAGCGGGCGCATTTTATAGGTGAAAGCGCCCTACCTGACCACAGGAATGGGGGGGGTGTATGTTGATTTTTTGACGAACCAGCCGGGATGAGGGCACGGGGGTCAGGGTGCGACGGCACCCGGTCCGCCACACTGGCCCCGCTGGCGCAGGTAGTGGTCCGCCAGGACCAGCGCCATCATGGCCTCGACGATCGGGACAGCGCGGGGCAGCACGCAGGGATCATGACGTCCCCGGGGTTCGAGCACGGTGCTGTCTCCCCGCTCGTCGACCGTCTCCTGGGAGCGGAGGATGGTGGCCGTGGGTTTGAAGCCCGTGCGGATGAAGATGTCCTCCCCGTTCGAGATGCCCCCCTGGATTCCACCCGAACGGTTGCTCCGGGTGCGCACCCGTGCACCTTCACTATAGAAGGAATCGTTGTGGGCACTCCCGGCCAGGTAGGTCCCCGCAAAGCCGCTGCCGCTCTCGAAGGCTTTGCAGGCGGGCAGGGACAACATGGCCTTGGCCAGATCCGCCTCCAGCTTGTCGAAAATTGGCTCTCCCAGGCCGGCCGGTACCCCACGAGCGACGGCTTCGACGACGCCCCCCAGGGAATCGCCGGCCTTTCGGGCCGTATCGATCCGCGTGATCATCTGCTCGGCCACCTCCGTCTGGGGACAGCGCACGATGTTGGCCTCGATGGCGTCTCGGGTTACCGAGGCGGGCTCGATGGCCGCTTCGATGTCGGCCACCCGCTGCACCCAGGCCAAGATCTCAATCCCCAGGTCCTGAGCAAGCAACTTGCGGGCGATGGCACCCGCCGCCACACGGCCAATCGTCTCCCGGGCGCTCGAGCGGCCGCCCCCCTTCCAGGAGCGGATGCCGTATTTGGCCTGGTAGGTGAAGTCGGCGTGGGAGGGCCGGAACTTCGTGGCCATTTCCTGGTAATCCCCGCTACGGGCGTCGGTGTTTCTCACCACCAAGGCGATTGGTGTGCCCGTGCTGAGGCCGTTTTCGACGCCCGAGAGAATCTCGACCTGGTCGGATTCGCGCCTTTGCGTGACGATCCGGCTTTGGCCAGGCCGCCGACGGTCGAGCTCGGTCTGGATCTCCTCGGCCGAGACGGGCAGGCGGGGCGGACAGCCATCCACGACCACCCCGACGGCGGGCCCGTGAGACTCACCGAAGGTGCTGATCCGGAACAAGCGGCCGAAGCTGGAGGACACGCGGCCAGCGTAGCAGCGGGCTGCAAGGGCGCCAAGCCACGCAGGGGTCGGCCGAGGTCGGTAAGTTGCGCAGATTTCTCTAGCGAGACGGGAAATTTTTTCTTCACTGTACCGCCCATGGCGATCGCAAACGGCATGCCTCGAAAGTGGTCCACCGCGGACTCGGCAGAGCTGTATGGTGTCCACAACTGGGGACACGGGTATTTTTCCATCAACGCTCGCGGCCACGTGGTCGCACACCCGAACGGACCGGAAGCGGGCAGCATCGACCTGAAAGAGCTGGTCGATGAAGTGGCCCGCCGGGGTATCGGGCTTCCGCTCCTGGTGCGGTTTTCGGACGTTCTCAAGAGCCGGGTCGTGGAGCTCCACGAAACGTTCAAGAGAGCCATCGTCGAATTCGAGTTCAAGGGCGGCTACCGCGGCGTTTACCCCATCAAGGTGAACCAGCACCGCTACGTGGTCGAAGAGATCATCGAGTTCGGCCGCCCGTATCATTACGGGCTCGAAGCAGGCTCCAAGCCAGAGCTTCTGGCCGTTATGGCGATGCTGGACGATGAAGAAGCACTCATCGTCTGCAACGGGTACAAGGACGAGGAGTACATCGAGACGGCCCTCATGGCCCAGAAGCTGGGCCGCAAGGTCATCATCGTCGTCGAGAAGTTCTCGGAGCTCGACCTCATCACCACGATGGCCGCGCGCATGAACCTGCGGCCCACCATCGGGATCCGGGTGAAGCTGGCCACGAAGGGGTCAGGGCGCTGGGAGGCCTCGGGGGGTGACCGTTCGAAGTTCGGTCTTTCCACCCGTGAGGTGGTCAAGGCGGTCGAGTACCTGAAGAACGCCGACATGCTGGACTCGCTCGAGCTCATGCACTTCCACCTGGGAAGCCAGATCTCGGCGATCCGGGCCGTGAAGAACGCTCTGAGGGAGGCGGGCCGCTTCTACACCGAGGTGGTCAAGATGGGAGCTCCCCTTGGCTACTTCGATGCGGGCGGTGGTTTGGGCGTCGACTACGACGGCTCACAGACGAACTTCGCTTCGTCGATGAACTACACGATGCAGGAGTATGCGAACGACATCGTGTTTGCGCTCGGCGAAGCGTGCGATGCGGCCCAGGTGCCTCATCCCACCATCGTGACGGAGTCGGGGCGTGCGGTCACGGCGCACCACTCGATGTTGGTCTTCGACGTGCTGGGCGTGGGCGAATTTCAGTCGGGCGCGGTGCCCGATTCTTTGCCGGATACGGCTCACCGCGTGGTGCGGAACCTGTTCGAGACCTACAAGGAGATCTCGCGGAAGAACCTGCGCGAGCTTTACCACGACGCCACGGAATACAAGGAAGAGGTTCTGACCCTCTTCAACCTGGGAAATTTGTCGCTCGAAGAGCGCGTGATCGCCGAGGACATCTTCTGGGCCACCTGCCAAAAGGTGCTCAAGCTGCTCCGCGAGATGCGGGACGTGCCCGAGGAGTTCGACGGCATGGAACGCGGGCTTTCGGATACCTATTTCTGTAACTTTTCGATGTTTCAGAGCCTCCCGGACGTCTGGGCGATCGACCAACTCTTCCCGATCATGCCGATCCACCGGCTGGAAGAAGAGCCCACACGGCGGGCGGTGCTGGCCGACATCACTTGCGATTCCGACGGGAAAATCGATCGCTTCATCGACAAGCGCGACGTGAAGGACGTGCTCGAACTTCACCACCCGAGCGACAAGGACTACTACCTGGGTGCGTTCCTGGTCGGGGCTTACCAGGAGATCCTGGGCGATCTGCACAACCTGTTCGGCGACACGAACACGGTGCACGTTTCGTTGGCCCCCGGGGGCGGCTACCACATCGAACACGTCGTGGCCGGCGACACCGTCACGGACGTGCTCAACTACGTGAGCTATAACCGCGCTGAGCTGGTCGCGCGCGTGCGCAGGTATGCCGAGCTGGCCGTGCGCGCGGGGCGCATGTCGCTGGAAGATACCCGGGCCATGTTGCGCCTCTACGAAGAGGGCCTCTCGGGCTACACCTACCTCGAACGGGCCTGATAGCGACGCAAATAGGGCATTTGCAGGGCGGTGTCGACGTCGGGTTGGCGGGGAAGCCTTGCGCGCGAGCGAAGTGTTTTGCCCGTAGGGTGCATCCAAGTGCCCCGCCATTGCCTTGCGACGAGGCTCGGGTGTCCAAGCGTCGAGCGGAGGCCCGGGCGGTTCTTTGCTTCTTGCGATACGAAAATTGTGATTAATTGGACCACAACGTGACACTCAAGTACCTACCAAGACTCTTGGGGATGGGGCTGCTGCTCGGGGCCTGCGGCTCGGCCGGGGATGACCGACCCGCAGACTGGGCGTACATCGCCCCAGCGATCCTGATTCCGAACTGCGCCACCTCGAGCTGCCACAGCGAATCGGCGGCGGTGTCCGGCATGGACATGTCGACGGAGGAGAAGGCCTATATCAGCCTCACGGGGCTGGGTATCAGGACCGAGCGCTGTATCGAGGACGAGGGCGACGTCGACTGCACCTCGTCGCCAGGAGCCGGGGACCCCATCAAGCCGCGGCCCTTGGTCACCCCGGGCAATCCGAGCCAGTCTCGCATCGTCAACATGATGAGGGCGATCGGTGCGGAGCGCATGCCTCCCGATCGGCCCTTGGCCGAGGCTGACATCGCGTTGATCGAAGAGTGGATCTCGAAAGGGGCCAAGCGCTCCACGGGGGGCAACTGATGCGCGCCGCAATGAGAGTGCTCTTGGCGGTGGCGTCAGTCTCGGCGGCGCTGGCCGTGGGCGCGCCCCAGGCCCAGGCCTACCCGCAATGGCAGTTCACCACGGGCACGACCCGCTGCAACCAGTGTCACTTCGCTCCGGCCGGGGGCGGATTGCTCCGGGGATACGGCCGGGACGCGGCGGGGGAAGAGCTCTCCACCTTCGAGGGCAACGGGGAGTTCCTGCACGGGCTCTTCGAGCTGCCTGAATGGCTTGCGCTAGGGGGCGATTTCCGCCTGGCGGCCACCTCGCACGACGTCGGCGGACCGGACTCACCCAGCCAGGCGGTTTTCCCGATGCAGGCGGACCTCTACGCTCGCATCGCGCTCGGCGAAGCGTTTTCGGTTCAGGCAACGGGAGGCATGCGGGGACAGTTGCGCAGCGACTCGGACGAGGTGGCGAGGGGACGCTACGAGCCGGTCAATGACCACCGCTTCGTGTCGCGTGAGCACTTCGTCATGTGGCAGCCTTCGGCACAGGGCTGGTACGCCCGGGCGGGGCGCTTTTATGCCCCCTTTGGTCTTCGGCTCGCCGAGCACATCACCTACGTGCGGAGAGACCTCGGCTTCAACCTCCTGCAGGAAAGCTACAACCTCTCGGGCGGCTACATCGACAACACCTGGGAGCTTCACATGACGGCGTTTGGGCCCGATTGGGTCCAGCGTCTGGGAGCGCGGGAGACCGGGGCGGCGGTGTACGCCGAACGGCGTCTCTTCGAGGAAACGGCCTCGGTCGCTTTGCAGGGCAAGTTCGCCACCGTCGACGGCACGAGTAGCTTCATCGGCGGTACCGTGCTTCGGTACTTCCTCGAGCCTCTGCGAACGATGTTCCTGGCCGAGGCCAACATCATGAATCAGCAGTTCGGGGGCGGCATCGCGCAGAACCAATTCGTGGGCGCGGCGGGGCTGGCGTTTTTGCCCTGGAACAGCGTGATGCTGACCGTGCTCGGGGAGCGAAGGCAGACTGCGCTTCAGGTCAAGGAGTCGGCCACGGACGCCCTCACGGGACTCGTGAACTGGTTCCCGTACCCGCACTTCGAGCTCCAGCTCGTGGGGCGTCTGCAAAAGCCCGTGGGCATCGAAACCGCCAAAACTCTCCTCCTTCAGGTGCACTACTACCTATGAAAACGCGAAGCCAACATCGAGTTTTAGGTGGGCTGCTTCTTGCGGGCCTTGGCCTCGGGGCGTGTGGCAGCCCGCCCACGGCTCCCCGCAACCCCACCTGGGAAGCCGACGTTTACCCAATCCTGCAAGGACAGTGCTTGCATTGCCACGGGAGGGACTCCAAGCCCGGCGGCGAATTTAGGTTCGACTTCTTCGATACGAGCAAGTGCGGTGAAGGCCTTCCTGCCGTTAGTGGGACGGCGAGTGGATATGCGAGCCTTATCGGCCTGGATGTCGAGCCGCAGGCCGGTGGCAATCGCCCCCGGATGCCACCGATCCCCGCCTCCCTGCTCGAGGACTGGCAGGTCGAGACGATCCAGCGCTGGAGCAAACGAATCGCAGACGGGAACGTGGAGGAAGCGCGCGGCGAGCGCAAGAACAACCGCAACCCCCGGATCCGCATCACCTCGAAGCTCCCGGCAAGGGTCGGCAACAGCCTCCGGGTCTCGTTCGTGGTGGAAGACAGCGATGGCGATCCGGTGATTGGTCATCTCAAGCTCGGAGAGGCCAAGGCCGACATCACGGGCGCAGGCGCAGGCACAGTGAGTCTTGAGAACATCACAGGCAATGCCGGGGATGAATTGACCTTCACCGCCGAGCTCTGCGATGGCTGGGCCCGGGTGACCCGAGGAAACCTCGGCAAGGTCGAAAAGGAGTAGCCCTCTTCGCGGGCTTCGAAAACGAAAAAACGCGCGGTCACCAAAGACCGCGCGTTTCGTTTATGGGGAGCTTCGTTCGGACGCTTCGCCTAGAGGGCAGCGCCCAGTCCCGAAGAGGCGGAGAAGGTGCGTGCAAGCTCGGACACCATCGAGAGCAGGCCAGCGAGGCTTGCAGCGATGAGCCCCGAGCGGCGTCGCCGTCGGCGGCGGGCGGCCCCTCCGGTGAGCGAGGCAGATACGGTCAAAAGACCTGAGGCAGTTTGGGGCTTCATGGGCGCGTACTATGCGACTACATGACCCACATGGCAACCGCCAAATGAGGGCGTCGAAGATGTCACGCTCCCGCAGCGCGAGGCGTTCAGCTCTTGCGCGGACGGCCCCGGGGGCGGTTCGGCTTGAGAGCACCCTCGATGATCGCCTGGATCTGCTCGAGGGCCTGGCGGTGAAGCTCCGCCTGCTGCACGAGCTCCATCAGGCGACCGATGTCCCCCTCGCCAGGGGAAGTCGCCCCGCTTTTGGGAGGCCTGCCCCTGCGGGCGCGCCCGGGAGATGCACTCCCCTGGGGGCGCAACGCAACGCGACCTGGGGCCACGCGCCGACCGGGTTTTCCCCCCCGCCGCTGCAGCCCAAGGGCTTTCTTGGCACGCCCGTACACGATGGGCAACACGCTCAAACCCCGCTTCTCAGCCATGGCCTTCAGGTCCCCGAAGGCCATGCGCGGGTTCTTCTCGAGCTGGGCCACGGCAAAAGCCATGCTAGGACTGGACGCCTTTTTTGCCATCAGGCGGACCTCCCGGCCCAAAAGGGGGGAAACGAGGTGAGGAACGTAGAAACTAGAGCCTACCGTCTGCGCGCATCTCGGCGATCACAGGCTCGATGCCGCGCTTGGTGATCTCACGGATGGCCGTGGTGCTGACACGCAGGCGCACCCAACGGTTTTCGCTGGGAACCCAGAAACGCTTCCACTGCAGGTTGGGAAGCCAACGCCGGCGGGACTTCCGGTTGGAGTGAGAGACTTTGTTGCCGGTGGCCGGCTTCTTTCCCGTAACTTGGCAAACGCGAGACATCGTAAATTCCTGTGTGCGAAAAGGAGCCGAGAGACTAAGGCCTGCTGCGCGTGGGCGCAAGCCCCAAAAACCTCGGAAATTGCGTAAGTTTGGGTCTTTTCTGGTAAAAAAGGGTGCTTGTCCCTTCAGGACTTGGGCTGAAGGGGACCTGGCAGATGGTCCAGATCGACGCGGAAGGCCGAGTGGCAGTAGTGTCGCATCTCTTGTATGCCTGCCTTCACGTCTTCCATGGCTCGGTGGGTCTGCTGAGGGTGCGGGTACCGGGCATTGGGGTACCATGCGTCCACGAGCACGCTGAAGGTGGAAACGTCCACGCGCAAGAAGTGAAGGTGCTGCTCGATGCGTTGCATGTACTTCACCAGGAACTTCCAGTCGTTGTGGATGGAGCGCCCGCAGAGCAATCCCTGTCCGGGGCCGCAGTGCTGCGCGATCTCGCGGAGCACATCACGTTCCACCACCCTGAGGTCCAGTCCCTTCGTGCGGACGTCGTCGACCAAGCCGTTGTGGGTGTGAATCTCGCGGACCTTCGCGCTCATGCGCGCCAGGACGTCGTCAGGTTGAAACACCACTCGCTCGATCGAGGCCAGCGGCTTGAGGTCAGGGCCGGTCACCACCACGGCGATCTCCAGGATCGCGTCGTAGTCGGGATTGAGCCCCGTCATCTCCATGTCGAGCCACACGAAACGTGGTTCGCCAGACATCATGAGGCTCTCGCTCCCGAGGGGAAGCCTGTGGTATGCCCAGGGCCCACAAAAGCATTGGGGCGGCAGAGCTTCTGCCGCCCACCCGAGATTCGACCGTGCTGGAAATGCCCCATGGCCAATCGATCAAGGCGCGACAGCGTGAACCGTCAGCGCCTTGCCGGGACTACCAGCTGCTCTTGATGACGCCGGGGATGTCGCCGCGCAGACCGAAGTCGCGCAGGGCGATACGAGACATGCGGAACTTGCGGAGAAAGCCGCGCGGACGGCCCGTGACCTCGCAGCGGTTGCGGAAACGCACCTTGGTGCTGTTTCGCGGCAGGCTCTGCAGCTTGCGGTTGGCCTTGTCCTTGTCCTCGGCCGAGGCCGTGGGGGAGGCAATGATCTCTTTGAGTTTTTGCCGCGTGGGCGCGTATTTCGTCGCAAGCTTCTTGCGCTTACCGTTCGTGATCAATTTCGCGAGAGTCGCCATTCAATTCTCCGGGGTTGCGATCACTACCACTTGTGCATCCGTTACGCAACCACTGATAAACACTCGAGACCAGCGCGAAGCCAGACCAGTGCCCGCAATCGCAGCAGCCCGCCAGGCACGGTGCGGACGTATCCGGCCGGGGCCGCCCTTTTGCGTGCGCGGGCGCACGGCGGCAAGGCGGCAAGAGCCCAAGGCACGTGATATTAGAGACTTATGCCTTGGCCCGCCTCTGGTCTCTACCGTACGACGACGGCGCTTCCTGGTCACGAGGTGGCCGTCCCGGCCGAGGTCTTGGTGTACGTGGGGCGCCGCCAGGGGCAGCGTTTCGTGGTGCGTCCGCACGACAATCGGAACAACCGCTGGTTCTGGCACGATCCTGTCGTTCCTCTCACGAACGAAGCGTGGGCCCGGTCTCTCATCGAGCTGCCGCTCGAAGGGTTTTACACCCTTCCCGAGGAGATCTCGTTTTCAGGGGGCGGCCGCTGGCTCGAAAACGCCATTGTCCAGCTTGGCTACAACGACCAGGGGCGTCCCATCATCTTCGTCGCGGAGCTTCACGAAGGCAGTCCGCAAAACGCTCTGCACTTTAGTGACCGCGGCATGCTGATCGACGACGCTTTGATGCGGCGGCTGGTCTGGGCTCCCATTTTGCCAATGGGACCGAACGGTGAGGAACTCGACGACGAGGGCGAAGACGCCGACGCGACCTCGGGGCTCGTGAACTGACGGTCAGTCAGGGACGAGCGTGGAGGAGCGCCCTTCGCCCGGCGCCAGAGACGCAGGCAGGACCCTCAGCGAAGGCAGAGGCTCGGGCCGCAGGGCTTCGGGCTCCGGAACGTGGGCGAGTGCGCGCTTCCAATGGCCGAAGCTGCCTCCGCCCCGGGCCGCCTCCATCGCCGCGTGCCCGGCCGCGAATCCGCCCTGAGCGAGGCGGTACTCGACCCAGGCCCACCGCACCGACGTCGAGCGAATGTCCACCTGACCTTTGACGCCGGCCCTGAGGCGGGCGAGTTTGGCCTCGATGCTGGCCATGTCCTCGAAAGGGTGACGGTCGAGGGGCGTGTTGCGCTTGGCCACGAAAGGCGCAATTCCGAAGGCCACCTTCGGCGCCTCGCGGGCCAGCTCCTTGGCGAAACCCACCAGTTCGTCGACGTCGTCCATCGTTTCCCCCGGCAACCCCAGCATCATGTAGAGCTTGAGCAGGCGAAGCCCGTGTTTGCGCGTGAGGGCGGCCGCACGCAGCAGGTGCCGTGCGTGCGTCTTGCGAGCAATGGCGTCGCGCATGCGCTCCGAAGCTCCGTCCGAAGCCGTGGTCAACGTGCGATAGCCACCCGCCTTGAGTAAGCCCACGATCTCGTCGGTCAGGCGATCGGCACGCAGACTCGAGATGCCCACGCCCCGGCCCTGGGCAACCAGCGCAGAGAGGATTTTGGGCAAGCCGGGATGGTCTGTGACGGCCGCCCCCACAAGGCCCACCCGCTTGGCGTCTTCAGGGATCAGCGACAGGACTTTTTCGGGAGTCACGAGGCGCATCCCCCCATTCGTGCTCCGTCGCATGACGCAGTAGGTGCAGCCCCGGTGACAGCCTCGCTCGGGTTCGATGAGAAACATGTCGGCCAGCTCGGTGTGCGGGGTACGAATCTGCGAATGAGCGGGCAGACGCTCGTCGGGTACTTTGGCCACGGGAGGTGGCAGTTCCCCGTGAACGGACGGCACATAGAAGCCCGGAACCTTCGCCAAGGTCTGCAAGAGCGCGCCACGGTCGGAGGTGTCGAGCACCGTTTGCATGAGCACGCCCACCAAGTCCTCGGCCTCTCCCATGATCATCAGGTCGGCAAAGGGCCCGGCGGGAACGGGGTTCGAGAACGTCAGGGGCCCCCCCACCACGACGAGGGGGTGCCTGTGAGGGTCGTCGGCACGGTCGCGTGCCAGGGGAGGGATGCCGGCCAGGTCGAGGCAGTCCACGAGGCCCGCCAATTCCAGCTCGTACGCCAGTGAGAACGCCACCACCGGGAAATCGCCCACGGGCCTCGCTGATTCGTACGTGCACAGAGGCTCGCGGGCCTGCTTCGCCGCGGGAACGTCCTCGGGGAGAAACGCGCGTTCGGCGCTGATCTCGGGCAGGGCATTCAGCTCTCGGTAGATCGTCTGGAATCCCAAGGACGACATACCGACGTGGTAGGGGCTCGGGTAAACGAGGGCCACGGGCAGGGAGGCCTGCTTCGTGATCGTGCCGATCTCGTCGGCCAGTCGCTGGGCGCGGATGTCTCGAAAAGAGGTCAAGGGTGCGGCAAGTGTACGGGCCTCGAAGGCCCTCTGCACCTGCATCCGCTCGGCGGCCCGCAAGGATCCCCGGGCGGCGCGGTGCAGCCGACCGCCCGGGGGCCTTGAGGCAAGAGGTTACTCGGGCGCCTTTGGACCCTCGTCCACGCGGTTTCCGTCCGCATCCCGGAGCTCGACGGGGGCAATCTTGCCCAGGGATTCGGCGTTCGACGCGCGGTCACCCACGACCACGATGGCCAGGTGCTCTGGCAGAAGGTACTTGCGAGCCATGTCACGCACGTCCTTGACCGAGACCGCCGCGACCTTCTTTTGGTAGCTCTCGAACTCGTCGCGCGGCAAGTCGTAGACATAAAGGCCCGCCATCTGGCTTGCCAGCTGCTTCATGGTCGCGAAGGAGGCCGGGAATGCCTTGACCAGCGCGTCCTTGGCTTCCTGAAGCTCGGGCGCCGGGACGTCTTCGCTTCGGATGCGTGTGATCTCGCTCAGGATCTCTTGAACGGCGGGCGCTGTCTTGTCGGCGACGAACTCCCCAGAAACCACCCAGGGGCCTGGCACCTTGTGCGTGGCGAAGCGAGAATAAACGCCATACGTCCAGCCCTTTTGCTCGCGCAGGTTCAGTGACAGCCGGCGAAAACTGCCGCCAAGAATTTCGTTCATGACCCGCGCCTTGTAGTAGTCGGGATGCTTGCGCGGCAGGGCGGGCAGCCCTACGCGCAACGAAGACTGCGGCGCCGACGCTTTATCGACCAGGAACACCTTCGTCTTTTCCGGCTCTTTCACCGCAGGCACGGGACGGGGCTTTTTCGCCCCGCCTTTCCAGGTCCCGAGCAGCGGCCCGATCACGGCCTTGACCTGCGCCTCGGTCATGTTGCCCGCCACCACCAGCGTTGCGTTCTCGGGCTTGAACTGAGCTTCGTGGAAGGCCCGGAGCTCGGCGGCCGAGAGCTTCGGCAAAGTCGCCTCGGTGCCGTCCTGCGGCCAGCCCAGGGGGTGTTGGTCACCGTACACGGCTTGCCCGAAGGCCACGGCTGCCAGGGCAGTAGGGGAGTCCTTCCGGCGCTTGAGCGCAGCCATGCGGTTCTCGCGCACGCGCTCCAATTCACCTTCCGAAAAGGCGGGATTGAGCAGCACGTCCGCCCAGACCGGCAAGGCGCGGTCCATGACCTCGGTGAGGCCCGACACCGAAACGGCGCTGTAATCCCAGTCTGCCCCGGTCGACAGCGAAGCGCCGAGTTGCTCGATTGCCCCCGAGATCTCCAGAGCGCTCCGGGTTTTGGTGCCTTCGTCGAGCATGTCCGCCGCAAGGTCGGCAAGCCCCGCCTTGCCCACGGGATCGGCCAGGCTTCCGGTGCGGACCACCAACTGCACGAACACCAGCGGCAGCTTGTCGTCGCTGGCCAGGATGACGGGCAGCCCGTTGGCCAATTTGAAGCGCTGGACTTTCGGGACCTCGAACTTGGGATCAGGCTCGGGGGTGGGGCGTTCCGCGCGGAACTCCGCATCGGGGGTGATGCGCTCGGGGAGGGTCGGCACGACCGTGGGCTGGGGCGTCCGGGTCGGGGTGGGCGACTCTGTCGTGGGTGGCAAGGCCGCCACGGAGGCTTCGGCGCTCGCTGAGGGCGAGTTCGCCGTCCCGCTGCTGGCGCAGCCGCCCAGGAGCAGCGTGAGCGGCATGCCCGCGAGGAACAGCCGGAAGACGCCGTTCGGCATGATGCGATCGAATTCTGAGTTGCGCATGGTTCGAGTTCCTTACTTCTTCACGCGCCCCATGATCGGGGCCTGCTCGTTGGGCGTCACGGTGACGGTGAGGCGGCGGTCTTTACGCAACATGCTGCGCGCGAAGGCCTGAACCGACGCCGGGGTGACAGCCTCGTAGCGGGCGAGGTCACGGGCGATGAACCCAGGATCACCCGTGAAATATTTGTACTGTGCCAGCAAGGCGGCGCGGCCTGCCACCTGTTCCAGGCCCTGAAAGAAGTTGGTCTTGATCTTGTTCTTGACCCGCTCGAGTTCCTGGCCCGTGATTGGTTCGGACGCCAGCTTCGCAAGCTCTTCGTCGATGACGGGCACGAGCTGCTCGATGGTCTTGCCGGGTAGCGGCGTCGCCGTGATCTCGAACAGCCCTGCGTTCATCAAGGACCACTGGTACGCATCCACGCGCTGAGCCAGCTTGAGATCGTAAACGAGTCGCTTGTAAAGCCGCGACGTCTTGCCGTCGGAGAGCAAGGCGGCAATCACGTCCATCTCCGCATCTCCGGGTTGGTACATCGCGGGCGAATGCCAGGCGAGGAACACGGCGGGAAGGTTCACCTTCGCCTCCATTTCCACTTTGCGAGGACCCTCCAGCGCCACCGGTGCCGGCTTGGAACGTACGATGGGCGGGCCTGCGGGGATGGGCCCGAAGTACTTTTCCACGAGCGCCTTGGCCTCGCCTGCATCGAACGCCCCTGCGACCACCAGGATCGCGTTGTTCGGCGCGTAGTAGCGATTGAAGAAGGCTTTGATATCCGACACGGAGGCCCGGCCGAGGTCCTCCATGCTACCGATCACTTCATGGAGATAGGGGTGCGAAGGTGGGAACAGGTACTCGAGCTGCGTCTGCATCACCAGACCCATGGGTTGATTCTCCACGCGCTGACGGCGCTCGTTCTTGACGACCTCTCGCTGGTTGTCGAGGGTCTCCTGAAACGAAGGGCGCTGCAGCAGAAAGCCCATACGCGACGACTCGAGCCACAATGCCAGCTCGAGCCGGTTCGCCGGGAGGGTTTCGTAGTAGTTGGTGCGGTCGAAGCTGGTGGTGCCGTTGACGTTCGAGGCGCCCGCCTCCTGCAAGTACTTGAAGTGGGCGTCTTCCGGAACGTGCTTCGTGCCCTGGAACATGATGTGCTCGAAGAGGTGAGCGAAGCCCGTCTTGCCCGGCTCCTCGTCCTTCGAGCCGACTTTGTACCAAAGCTCGGTGTGGACGGTCGGCACGGAGGCGTCATGATGCAAGATCACCTCGAGCCCGTTGTCGAGGGTGTACGACTCGAAAGGGATGTCGGGTGTGGAGGCTGTCTTGTGCGACGTCGCCTGACCTGGCGGGGTGGCTGCGGCGAGGGGAGGGCTCTCGGCCGCCGCTCCCCCGAGGGCCAAAGCGCCCATGAGGGCGATCCAGCGCGCTTTGGTGTGAATGTGTGGCTGTCGACTCATGCGCGTCATCCTGACGTGGGCGTAGCGGCAAGTAAAGGGCCCTGCCCAGAGGGATCGGGCTCAGGGCGCTGACGTTGCGTCTGCAACCGATGAAGACGCGCGAATAGTCCCTCCCGCGCCAACAATTCAGACGGAGTGCCCTGTTCGACGATGCGGCCCTCGTCGAGCACCACGATGCGATCGGCGTTTGCGATCGTCGAGAGGCGATGGGCGATGACGATCGCCGTGCGCCCGCGCATGGCCGCGGTCGTGCCCGCATCGATGAGGCGTTCCGTTTCGGGATCCACGTTGGCGGTGGCTTCGTCGAGCACGAGCACCTCCGGGTCGCGGCAGAGGGCCCTGGCAAGGGCGAGCAGCTGACGTTCACCGGCAGAATAATTGGCACCACGCGGAGCCACGGGCGCCAGGAGCCCTTCGGGCCGTCGCCGCACGAGCTCGCTGGCTCCGGCGCGCACAAGCGCTTCGGCGATGCGCTTGGGCTCGGTCTGTCCAAGGCCCACCGCATGCTCCAGGGTCCCGGAGAAGAGGTATGGCTCTTGGCCGATGACCACGACACGCCGGCGTAGTTCCTGAGCTGGAATCTGACACAGAGGGAGGCCATCGAGGAGGATGTCGCCGGCACTCGGTTCGTAAAGGCGTGCGAGCAGCTTCACGAGCGTCGATTTTCCGGAGCCGCTTGGCCCCACGACAGCCAGGACCTTGCCACGAGGAACGGCCAGATCGATCCTTTGCAGGACGGGCTGTCCCTCGCGGTATCCGAAGGTCACGTTGCGAAACACCACTTGATCGCCCGACGCTGCAGAGATCCTCTGCCCTTGAGGGCGACCTGCGGGGACGGGGGCATCCTTGGCTTGGATGTCCGTGAGTTCGAAGACCCGCTCCGCGGCCGCCATGGCCTGCTGGAGCACGGTGTACTTGGTCGAGAGATCCCGAATCGGTGCGAAGAACTTCTGAAGGTACTCGATGAACGCCACGAGAACACCGAAGGTCAGCGTTCCGGCCACGATCTGGGCGCCCCCGTACCAAAGCAAAGCCGCGATGGCGAAGGAGCCCACGGCTTCTACGATGGCGTAGAGGGCGGCGTCCGAGGTGATCGCCCGGGCGTTCGCGCGCCGGTAGTCGTGATTGAGTTCGTCGAAGCGGGCGGCCACCCAGCGCTCGCGCGTGAAGGCCTGCACGATGCGTACACCGGACAGGTGCTCCTGCAAGAATGTGTTGAGATTGGCAAGCCGTGTGCGGATGTCTCGAAACGCCTCGCGGACGATCCTCCGGAACACGAACGCGATGCCGAAGAGCAGGGGAGCGCTGGCCAATGAGATGAGGGCCAGCTTGGCGTTCAGCGCGAAAATGGCGGCCAGGATGAATGCGAGCTTCACGAAATCAGCGACCAGGCTGACGAGTCCGGACGCGAACATTTCGCTGAGGGACTCGATGTCGCTGGTCATGCGGGTCATGAGCCGCCCCACAGGCGTGGTCTCGAAAAACGACTGGGGCAGGCTCAACACGTGCTGGTAGACCTTGTCCCGCAGGTCCGCCATGGCCCGTTGACCTACGTACTGCACGACGTAGGTTTGCAGGAAGAGCAGCGTGTATTGGCCCGCCAGCGCTGCCAAGTAAAACGCTCCCAGACGATCCAAACCCTGGAGTCGTCCCACCGTGATGTGCTCGTCTATGGCTCGCTTGAGAAGGTAGGGCTGTGCCAGCTCGCAGGCAGCTGCCGCGGGCAACACGACCAAGGCCGCCGCGAGCCAGAGCTTGTAGGGCCAAACGAAGGCGAAGATGCGCGCCAGCAGGTGTCGGTCCAGTGCCTTGCCGATCAGCGGCTCGGTGCTCGGCGATGCGGCGGCGGCTCCGGCGCGCCCCTCCGGTCGGGCGGCGGGTGGCTTCATATCGCCACATCCAGTCCCGGTGGCTCGGCTTGCTCGCGGTAAAGCGCGGCATAGACACCCCCCGCCGCAATCAGCTCGTCGTGGCGTCCGCGCTCGACGAGACGCCCTTCATCCAGCACCAGGATCTGCCCAGCCGTTTCCACGGCGGCCACCCGATGCGAGATGATGACGGCCGTACGGGCTCCCAGATGACGTTGAAGTCGGCGCAGGATCGTTTGCTCGGTTTGTGCGTCGACCGAGGATAGTGAATCGTCGAGTATGAGAAGCGGGCTTCGTGCGTACAGCGCCCGCGCCAACGCCACCCGTTGCCGCTGGCCTCCCGACAGCGTGATGCCGCGCTCCCCCACGAGCGTGTCGATGCCGTCGGGCAGCTCTTTGAGGTCCCGCATCAGCCCTGCATCTTCAGCGGCCTGGCGGATGGCGCGCCGAGCCTCGTCGCCGTGCGCATCGAACAGGCGCGGCTGACCTTCCTCGGAGCGGTCACCGAAGGCGATGTTGTCGGCGATGCTTGCCGAAAACAGAAACGAATCCTGCGGGGCGTACGCGATCTGCCTCCGCAACGCCCCGAGGGGCAGGGTGGTGGCGTCGAGCTCCCCCAGGAACAAGGAGCCGGGAGGGACCTCGGCCAACCGCAGCAGCGCGTCGACGAGCGTGCTCTTGCCGCAGCCCGTCCGTCCCACGATCGCCGTGGTGGTGCCGGGCTCGAGCGTGAACGACACGTCGTGGAGCACCCGGCGGCCGTCGATCTCCACCGACAGCCGGCGGACCTCGAGCCGAGCCTGGCGCAGGTCGGCAATGGCCTCAGGAATGTCGCCCTCTGACCTGGTCTCCGCGGGCGGCGTGGCGAACACGTCACGAACGCGCCCCCATCCCGCAAGGCCGCGCTGCCACAGCGAGAGCACCCAGCCGAGCGCCATGGTGGGCCAGGCCAGGTAAGCGAAGTACGCGTTGAAAGCCACCAGCCCGCCCACCGTCATGCGCCCCGCGATGACCTCCCGACCTCCCAGCCAAACCACGATCAGGGTCCCGAGACCTCCGGCGATGGCGAACTGTGGCCCCAAAAAACCCCGGGTGCGGACCAGGTCGAGCGACCTGCGCAGGTACCCGTTGCTGGCGGCGGCAAAGCGGCGATGGCGATCCGCTTCGAGCGTATAGCCTCGCAACGTGGCCACGCCCGCCAGGTCCTCCTGCAGGTGATTGGCGAGCTCACCCATCTGCGCCTGAAGGGCCCGGCTTTGCTGATGGATGCGCCGGCTTGCGAACTCGGCCGAAGCCACCACGAGTGGTAGGGGCAAGAGGGCAAACAACGTGAGCCGCGGTGACAGTGAGGCCATGAGCCAAAGTCCGGTGGCGTACACGATCGTGGTGTTCATGACGTTGAGCACGCCTGGGCCGAAGAGCATGCGCACGGCGGAGAGGTCGTTGGTGAGGCGCGACATCAGCTCGCCCGTGGGGTGGGTTCGGTGGAACGAGAGCGGCAGTGACATCACGTGGCGAAAGAGGTCGCCGCGCAGCACGAATTCGACTTCCCGTCCGGCGTTGAACACCAGCACCCGTGAAACGGTACGTATGACGGCTTGTGCGGCGGCAAGTCCCAAGATTGCCAGGGCGTATTGGCCGACCTGGGTCATGGCGCTCGCCTCGTTGTGCCGCAGAACATCGATCGACTGTTTGAGCAGCCACGGAATCAACAGCCCCAGGGCATTCGTGGCGAGCAGCGCCCCTGCTCCCGCCAGGAAGCGCTTCGCCTGTAAGCGGCCATAACCTCGAAGCGTTGGAGCTCTCGGGACGGACCCGCTCTTCGCGTCGGAGGTCTTGGGCCCGGCGTGTGCGGTCATCAAGCGGTGCACTGCCACGACCTGCACGTTGTCGCAACAGCGCCACCCCAGCTGCGCCGCTTCTGCACTCTGCACCGAGAGGGGACGATGTGGGACAAGTCCCGGAATTGACTGGTCCTTTGACCCAATTTTCGCGCTCGGGTAGTGTAAGGCCGCACTGCGTTCTCGCGTCGAACGTCAGCTGCGTGGAGAAAGCGCCGATGCCTAGATGGAAAAAGGGAAAGACGAGATGACAATCCGCAAGGTCCTACGTCGTGTGGTGCTGGGGGTGCTGCTGGGCGCGATCGTATCGGTAGGCACCGCCTCGGCTCAAACGGCTGAGCAGAAAAGAGCCGCAAAGGAACACTTCGAGAAAGCGCGGCGGCTTTACGACGTGGGGAGATACCAAGACGCGATCGAGGAGTACCAAAAGGCCTATCTCAACGTCGAAGACCCGGTGTTCTTGTACAACATCGCCCAGGCCTACCGGCTCAACGAGCAAGCGGAGGAAGCGATTCGCTTCTACAAGAATTACCTTCGCCGCGCCCCCGACGCGCCGAACCGAGCCGACGTCGAGGACAAGATCGCCGACCTTCAAAGGGAACTCGAAGCTCGCGAAAGGACCATCACTCCCCCTCCACCGGCCGAGCCCGTGGTGCCAGCGTCGCCGCCCCCGGTGGTCACGCAGGCGCCGCCTACCTTCGAGCCGCCTCCGCCGCGCGTTGCTCCTCCCACGGAGCCGGTATCTGCCACGCCGGTCGAATCCGTTGCTCCCGACAGGTGGCGCACGACGGGCATCATTCTGGCAGGGGCTGGAGGCGTTCTTCTGGTGACGTCCGTCGTGACCGGAAGCATGGCGAACAAGGCGGCCAAGGACGTGGAAAAGCAGCTCGTCTTCGACCCCGATGTGGAAAGCCGGGGCAAAGCTCTCGATGGCGTCGCGGTCGTCACGGGTCTTTTGGGCGTGGTGGCCGGGGTGAGTGGTGCGGTCTTACTGTTCAGCAGCCGCTCGGCCCCTGCCGAAGCCGCAGCCCCAAGCGCGTCGGCGCCGCCCCGCCTTGCCCTGACCCCCGTCGTCGGCCGCACCTTCACGGGCGCCGAGGCCACGATACGTTTTTGAACGAAGCGAGGAGCTTATGATGCGCGCGCAGAGTTTCGCACAGTGGATGGCCGCGGGCGCCCTGGTCGCCGCAACCTTTGTGGCCTGTTACAACCCCGAGATCCCCGACGGGCAGATCGCCTGCAATACGCAGGGCGGAAAGCAGTGCCCCGATGGATTCGAGTGTGAGCCGAAGACGCTGCGATGCGCAACGTCCGGCAGCATCCCAGGGGTGGGGGGGAGCCCAGGGGTGGGTGGGAGCCCAGGGGTGGGTGGGAGCCCAGGGATGGGGGGAAGCCCAGGGGTGGGGGGAAGCCCAGGGATGTGTGTCGGGCCGTTGCCCATGTGCCAGTCCTCCGGTGCAGCAGGCGTCTGCGATCCTGTATGCCAGTCTGGGTGTGCGTGTAATCAGCGGTGCACGGTGGTCAATACTCAAGTCGCGTGCATCGAATCACCGAGCAACGCACTGAAGGCAGTTGGCGATTCGTGCGGGGGTGACGGGCCCACCGCGCTTTTCGATGACTGCCGGCCAGGGACCCTTTGTTTGCCTGAAGTCTTCCCAGCATGTGGCCGTCACTGCTTCCGGTTCTGCAAGGCCGACGGCGATTGTCCGGACAAGGCTGCCTGCATCCCACTCGAGCCAAACACCGCCAAGGTGTGTGATGCGCCGCCAGGAAACTGTAGTCCGGTCTTCGGCGAGGGTAACTGCAACCGGGCGGACCGCCCCTTTCCTGCATTCGGGTGCTTGATCTCAGGGCCAGATAGGCCGAATGAGGCTGTTTGTGATTGCGCTGGATTGATCGACGAAGGACAGCCCTGCGAGCTGGTTCGGGACTGCAAGCCCGGGCTCGCCTGCATGCTTGATTCCTCTGGGAAAGCCACCTGTTTGAAGGTCTGCCCCCTTCGCCAGGAAGCGATCTCCAAGCTCATCTGTGGTGCCGGGCGTCAGTGTGTTGCCTACGCCAACTCCGTGCGCTGGGGAACCTGCCAGTAGTCGTGGAGGGGGCGAGTCCGCCCCCTCGATTTCAGCTCCAATAGAGGATGAGCGCCACGGCCGCGACGTAGAGGAGAAGGTTGGCGAGGAATGGGCGATCGCGCAGCATGGAATCGGTCGGGCTATCGGCGTCGGTTCTGCTGAACGTCAGACCGTAAAAACGAACGATGCCAAAAACCACGAACGGGACCGTCAGGGCGAGCCCTCGGGTCTGGAAGAGCCCTACGGCGTGTTCCGATTGCGTGTACGCGCCGTAGGTGACCACCGTCGCGAGCGCCAGCGCTGCCATCAGGATACGCAGCACCCCGGGGTGATAGCGCTCGAGGACCTCGCGGCTTTTGCCCACGCCATCCTCCAGCAGACGTAGCTCATGGGCCCGCTTTCCGAAGCCCAGCAACGACGACAGGAGGAGGGTGCACACCAGAAGCCAGGGCGAAGCCGGCACCGAGATGGCCGTGGCACCTGCAGCGACCCTCAACAAAAACCCCAGGCTGATGCAACCTACGTCCAAGAAAGGAACCCGTTTGAGCCAAAACGTGTACGCGAGGTTCAGGCCGAAGTAGCAAGCTGCCACCACGGCCAGGGCCGGGGATAGCAGAAAGGCGCCCAGCAGCGCGGCTACCGTGAAAGCTGCCGTGCCCGCCCGGGCGGCGGGAAGTGGCAACGTCCCGGCGGCGATGGGACGGCGCCGCTTGACGGGGTGCGCGCGGTCCTTCTCCACGTCGACGATGTCGTTGAGAAGATAAACGGCGCTCGAGAGCACGCAGAAGCTGGCGACGGCGCCGAGAGCGCGCAAGGCCGCAGCCAGGTCGTAAATGCGCAGGGAGAACACCAGGGGTGCCGCCACGAATGCGTTCTTGACCCACTGGTGGGGGCGGGCCGCCTTGAGGAGAGGGAAGAGCATGAAAAAGGCGCGCAGTTTACTCCGAAGCCGGTCTGCGCCAAGCCTTTCCTCGAGCGGGCGAGCTCCCTCTTCCGAAGGCGAGGGCCTGCCGTTTTGCGTCCCAGGGCGAAAGCGAGCCGACGGCTTGTGGCGGGTGCGCCGTGGTGTAGAGTCTTGGTAAGCTCCCTGGTAGACGTGCTCGATACCGAATCTCCGCAAGCCGCAGACGGCGGTCCGCCCGACGACGAGTTGGTCGAAAAGGCCAAGACCGGTGATTTTTCTGCCTTCGAAACCCTCGTGCAGCGCCACCAAGAGCGGGTGTACCGCCTGGCTCTGCGCATGACGGGGGGGGAGTCTGACGCGCAAGAGGTGGTTCAAGACGCGTTGCTCTCCGCCTGGCGCAACCTTGCCAAGTTCGAGGGCAAAGCCCAATTTGGCAGCTGGCTTTACCGCATCGCCGCGAACGCTGCGCTCATGCTCTTGCGGTCCCGGCGCCGTCACCCCCAGGTATCGATGGAGGACATCAAGCTCGACGGCGCTGACGAACCGGGGCCTAATGGCTTCGGTAGCGGCGCCGGCGATGACTGGTCGAAGCGTCCCGACGACCAGCTTCAGTCTACCGAGCTCCGAAGTGCCATCCAGAGCGCTGTCGACGAGCTGCCGGAGGCGTCGCGTGCCGTGTTCCTCGTGCGCGACGTCGAGGGGCTTTCCACGGAAGAGACAGCCGAAATGCTCGGTTTGTCCGTGCCTGCCGTCAAGACGCGCCTCCATCGGGCGCGGCTGGCCCTGCGCGAGGCCATCACGCGTTATTTCGAGGCGCGGTGACTTCGGGTTCGGTCTTGACGCGCCCCCCGCTGCCCCTGCCGAACAACCCAGCCGCCTCCGCCGCAAAGATAGCAGGGGGAGAACGTGGTGCTCGTGGGTCGTGGCTACCGACGCTGCAGCGTTTGGCCCTCTGCCTCGGCGTTCTATCGTGCGTGGCGACGAATGCAGCACGTGCAGACGACGGGAGACCTGCGGCTCCGTCTGGGACCGCCTTTTCGTCCGACGACGGCAATCCTTATTGGGTTCGCTACCACCAGGCGCTCGTGGACATTTCGGCAAGCGACCCCGGCGCCGAAGCCATCGGCCCGCTGCTCGAGCTCGTGGGGCTTTACGATAGCCTGCCCGACCGCCCCGTCATTGACGCTGTCGCAGAGGTCGCCCGGACCGCCTTCGAGCCCCGCCGCGGCGACCCCCTGGTCGGGGCTTGGGCGGCCTTTCATCTGGCGCGATGGGAAGACGAGCGGGGTCGAACCGACGAGGCTCGTCGGCTGCGCGAGCGCCTTGGTCTGATCGAAGATTTCTGGGTCCTTGGGCCCTTCGAGGCTCAAGGTCGATCGACCCTGGAGTCGCCGCTTGCCCCCGAGCGGGAGCCGCTCAGCGTCCTCGCCACCGTCCCGTTCGAGGGAAAGTTTCAGAGCGTCTCCTGGCGCAAGGTGCGGAGTATGTCTCGTGCAGGCGTGGTCTTGGTGGGGGCTGCGGTGGCGCCCGACGACCAGGCTGCGGCGTTTCTTGCGGTCTACGTTCGGAGTGCCCGGAAACAAGCGGCGGCGTTGCGCCTCGGTAGCTCCGGCCCGGTGAAGGCGTGGCTCAACGGGCGGGCCGTCCTGACCCGCGAGGTCGAGCGGCCTGCGCGACTCGACCAGGACGCCGCCCCCGTGCAGCTCGAGCGCGGCGAAAACCTGCTGGTGCTCAAGACGGTGAACCTGGACGGCGCGTGGCGCTTGTTGGTGCGCCTAACGGATCCGCAAGGGCTTCCCTTGTCAGGCGTGACCGCCACCCTCGAGGGTAAGCGGTCAGCGCCCTTGGGTCCCGCGGGCCCCGCGACGCGCACCGTCCGAGATCTCGGTCCTGAGCTAGAAGCGCGCTGGACGCGGGCCCTGGCCGCCGGAAAGACCGAGAAAGCCCGGCAACTTGCGTTGTCTCTCGCTCGCTTCTGGGCACACGCAAGCCCTTTCGATCAGGAAGAGAAACCAGGCGAGAGGGTCCTTCGCGCCACCTTGGAAAAGGGGGATGCTTTCGCGTTGTGGCGGTTGCTGGGTGAGATCGCCGCCGAAGACAACGATCGCCTTGCGGCGTTGGAAAAAGCGCTCTCGCTCGACCCGCCTGCCGTCGAGCGATGCCTCGTGCTTTGCGAGCTCGGCGACCTGGCTCAGGCAGCCCGGCGGCCGGTGCGTGCACTGTCTTTGCGCCAGCAGGCGATCGCGACCGAAGATGCGGCGGGAAGCGGGCGTTGTTGGCCCGCGCACTTGGCGCTTGCCGAGGAGGCTCGGGCGGCCGGCATGCCGGCCTGGGCATGGCAACGCCTCGAAGCTCTTCCGGCCGCGCTGGAGGAGCTGCCCCCCGTGCAGAAACGCCAGATTCAGGTCGCGTTGGCCTTGGGTCAGGTCGAAAGGGCGCGCGGAACGGCTGCGGCCCTGGCCAAAAGAAGGCAAACGGATTCCGACTTGGCCGATACCCTCCTTGATGGGGCCCGTGCTGCACGTGACACTGACACCCTGCTTCGCCTCACGGAGAGCCTGGCAAAGCGGCGCCCCGATCTTTCGTTTTGGACGCAGGACTGGGCCGAGGCCCTCGAGGGGGCTGGGCGGCTCGATGAGGCAACGCGCGTGTTGTCGGACGCCGTCGAGGCTGTCCCGGGGGCCGCCGACCTGCACGAGGCGCTGGGCCGCTTGCACGCCCGGAGGGGCCGTTCGTCCGAGGCGGTTCGGGCGATGGAGCAAGCGCTTTCCTTGCGTCCACAGAATCCCACTTTGCGGAAATACAGAGAGTCCCTGACTCGGGACGACGACGGGCGCGCCGACGAAGCCGCAGCCGACCTGGCTCGGCGCTATGCCCTCGATCCCACCGCCCTCGTCAGCGAAGCCCTGGCGCCCCCTCTGCCCGCCGCCCCGGAAGATGCCGCACGGGTGCTGCTGGACCGGCGGGTGGTCAACGTGCACGAGAATGGACTTTCGGAAGTGTTTGCGCAGCGGCTCGTCCACGTGCTGACCGAGCCTGGCGCCCGGCAAAACGAGACGTTCTACATTCGCTACACGCCTGGGTCCCAGGAGGTGGAGGTCCGCCAAGCGCGCGTCTACCGGCGCAACCCGAGCGGCGTGCTCGAGATCTCGTCGGCCACGGGGCGCGAGGATCGCGACCTGTCAGAGCCTTGGTACTCGCTTTACTACGACAACCGTGCCGAGGTGGTGACCTTCGAGGGCCTGCACCCCGGCGATGTGCTCGAGATCCAGTACACCGTGGCCGACGTGGCGGCTCGCAACGAAATGTCAGGCTATTTTGGCGATTTTCAGTTCGTGGCGGAGACCGTGCCCACGAACCTTTGGCAGTACGTGCTGGTGGGGCCAAGCCGAAAGACATTCTTTTTTCACACGCCCACGCTGCCTGGGTTCTCGCGAGACCAGGTCGAGCGGGGGGGGCGACGTGAGTACCGGTTCGAGGCCCGTCCCGTGGCCAAGGTGATCCCTGAGCCTTCGATGCCGGGGTGGGCCGAGGTGGCGCCCTACCTCCACGTGAGCACCTATGAAACCTGGGATCAGGTCGGTCGGTGGTACTGGAACTTGGTTGCCGAGCAGCTCGTTCCCGACGCCAACGTGAAGCGACTCGCCGAAACCGCGGTCGCCGGGGCCAAGACACTCGAGGACAAGGTGCGCGCCGTCCACGAGGCTGTCATCCGAGGAACGCGCTACGTGGGGCTCGAGTTCGGGATCCACGGCTACAAGCCTTACCGGGTGTCGCAGATCCTCTCCCGCCGCTTCGGGGACTGCAAAGACAAGGCTTCTTTGATGGTCTCGATGCTGAAAGTGGTCGGTGTCGAAGCCGAGTTGGTCCTGCTGCGCACCCGGCGCGGGGGTGCTGTGGAAGCGGCGCCGGCTTCGCTGGCCGTATTCGATCACGCGATCGTGTATGTGCCCGCCCTCGATCTTTACCTCGATGGTACGGCCGAGTTCTCCGGCATGAAGGAGCTTCCTCATCAGGACCAGGGAACCATGGCGTTGCGGGTGAGCTCAACGGGGCAAACGCTGGTGCAAACGCCTGTCTTGCCTTCGCGGGACAATCAGGCGCGCCGCACCTGGAGCGTGGCGCTCGGCGCTGACGGAGCTGCCAAGGTGGAGGAGACGGTGATGGTGCGGGGACAGGCGGCGCCGGAGTGGCGTCAGCACTACCAGACGGCCGGAGAGCGTCTCGATAAGTACGGCAAAATTTGGAACGCCCGGTTCCCAGGCGCCGTCGTTTCTGCGCTTGCCATCACGGGCACCGAAGCTCCCAGCGAACCGGTCGCCGTGAGCGCCACGATCGACGTGCCCCATCTGGCCGTGGCTCAGGGGCCTGCGCTGCTGCTGCCCCTTGCCTCGCGAACGCCCGAGTACCTGCGCGCCTACGCGAGGCTGTCTCACCGCCGCATGGACCTCGTGCTCTCGTATCCCTGGCAGCACGAGGAGACCTTGGTGTTCGACCTGCCCCCGGGGTTCGAGGTTGCGCGTCTGCCGAAGGACCTCGAGATCGAAGCGCCGTTCGGACGTTTTCGGCTGGCGATCGTTCGCGACGCTGAGCTCGGTAGCCGGCTCACGGTGGAAAGCCGCCTCGACATGGTAGAGTACCGGTTCTCGTCCGCGCAGTACGGAGCTTTCAGGCAGTTTCTGGGCGCGGCCGAGGCCGCTTTGCGTGACCACGTTCGGCTCGAACCTGTGCAGCGGCCGACTGTGGGGGTGTCGGGACAATGAAGGCAGCCTCCTCGTTCGTGAGGCAGGGGACGCCTGGCTTTCGTCGTGGCCTTGCCCGAGGCGTTTCGTCAGGTGTGTTCGGGGCGTTTCTGGCGGCGGCAGTGGGGTGGGGGTGTGCCACCTCGGGAGCGCAGCAACGCGGTGCCGAGGGCAGCCCTCTGTCTCAGGAAGGCTGGGCGCACGCGATCGCGGGAGATGCCGAACGTGCACGGCGAGACTTCACGGCTGCGCTTGCCGCCGCGCCCGAAGATCCCTTTGCGCGCTACGGGCGGCTGGCCTTGGCGTTCGAGCATGGCGACACGGAGGCCGCGCTCGACGACCTCCAGCTTCTGCTGGCCGACGCTGATCGAAAGGACGCGGGCCCGTGGACACGCTGGCTGGCCAACGCGGCGGCGGTCTGGCTCGACGTGCTCATGTTCGAGACCTCCGCGTGGCAAGCCCGTTGGGCCGAGCTGATGGCGATCCCGGGGGAGCGGCTCCCGTGGCCCGTGCGCCTCGAATGGCTCCAGGCCCTGGACGACACCGCACGCCGGATGGGGCAGCCCGAGCGTCTCGTCGAGGTGGCGCAGCGGGCTCACTGCCCGCGGACAGCCGTGCAGCAGGGCTCTGCAGGCCGCCGGCCCGTGCTAGACCTCCGCGTGCCGCTCGGCCAAGGGACCCGCACGCAGAGTGAAGGGCCCGTTCAGGTCTCGGGGTGCCGAGTCCAGGTGCCGTCCCGCGATGGGTTGCCCGGCGTCGTGCTCATCCGCTCCGAGCTCGAACTACCCGAAGGCGGCGCCTACGATGTGGTGCTCGACTACCGAGGCCTCGCAGCGCTGCGCGTGGACGAAGGGCCCTACCACGCTCACGGGTCAACCGACGCCTGGGGACCGCATCACTCGGCGATGCGGGTCACGCTTGCGCCCGGGCGGCACACACTCGAGCTGCGGCTTTCGACCTACGGGGGTGGTGCAGAGTACTGGTTGGCGGCCTTTCATGCCGATGCCGAGGCCATCGTCCCCAAGACATCCCCGGAGCCCTTGCCTCTCCACGAACCGGCTGCGGTGGCTTTGGGAGCGCTGACGCGGGTGCAGGTCGCGCGGCTCGAGGGTCGGTGGCACGAGGGCCTGCGCGCCTTCGAGACACTGCGGGGCCTGCGCACCTTCGCTTTGGGCCTGGTCGAGTCAGGGCGCTTCGCCTTGGCTGATCCCACGGCCCCGGACAACGTGACCCGGGATCGGGCGCGGAGTGCTTTCCGGTTGGCGATCGAGAGGGATCCGGCGGCCGTGCGCGCGCGCCTGGCGCTGTCCTCGCTCGAGAGCCTCGAGGGGCGAACCCGCGAGGCGACCCTTCAAGCTCAGGCCGCCCGGAAACAGGCGCCGCGCTTCTGGCCCGCCGCCCTGGCCGCACACGAGGCCTTCAGCGTAGATGGCCTCGAGCACCAGGCTGATGAAGCCCTCGATGCGGCGCTGGCGATCGTGGGCATCGCAAGCGCGGGCCAGCCTCCCCGCGTGTGGGGATGTCCCGTGCTCGAGGCGGCTTTTCGGCGCGCGCGACAACGTGATCACCTTGGCTCTTTGGATTCTTGGCTCGACCTACTAAATCGGTGTGACGCCCGAGACCTCGGGCGTGCGGCCCAGGCGCTCGACCGTGGTATGCCCGCGCTTGCCGCGCAGCTGTATGCGGCGGCAGGCGCCGTGTCGGCGGCGCCTCACTGGCAGACGCTCGACCACGCGCAGGCGCTGGCCGCTGCGGGGCAGACGCGCTCCGCCATGGCCCTCGTCGAAGCCGAAGCGCGGGTGTGGGCGCGTGACCCCTCCTTCGTTCTGCGTCTCGCGAACCTGCACACCCAGCAGGGTGACGAGGCCAGGGCGCGTGCCGTGCTGACGGACGCCTTGCAACGTTTCCCCGGCGCGACCGACGTGCGCCAGGCAGCGCGGGCCTTAGGGGTGCCGCTTCCCATCGATGGCGAACGCGTGGACGGCCTCGGGGTGATTCGCCGCTTCCTGAATTCGGACCGGCGTTACGACGCGCCTGCCGTGTTCGTCCTCGACCGCCTGGCCGAGCGGGTCTTCCCTGACGGCACGCGCATGCTGCTCACCCACGGGATCGTTCGGGTGCAGTCGAAGGAAGCCCTCGACCGCTGGGGCGAAGTCAATGTGCCCGCAGGCGCCGAGGTCCTGACCCTGCGCACGGTCAAGGCCGACCTGACGGTACGGGAGCCCGAAGACATCTTCGGCAAAGAGAGCGTTTCGGCCCCCGAACTCGAGCCGGGCGACTTCGTCGAGTGGGAAACACTCGAGACCGTCGAACCGTCTGCTGCGTTTGCCCCGGGCTTTTTGGGCCAGCGTTTTTACTTCCAGTCGAACGAAGCGCCGCTCGACCTGAGCGAGTACCTGGTGGTGCTTCCGACGACCGCGGAGGTCTCCTTCGATCGCCGCGCCCAGGCTCCAGCTCCCCTCGAAGAGCGACGGGGCGACGGCCTTCGGACGTTGTATTTCGTCGCGCGGCAGGTTCCCCAGGTCTTCCCGGAACGGGCAGCCGACAATGCACTGCAGTGGATTCCGTCCGTTCGCCTTGCGAGCCAAGTGGACGCCCACACTTGGGCGGCGTTCGTGGCTGAACGCCTGTCGACCATCGCACGACCGTCGCCGCAGGTCGAAGACGTGGCGGCCGAGGTCCTCGCGGAGGCCGGAGGCCCGAGCGCCGGGCAAGCGGATCGCGCCGCCGCCCTCGTGGCGTGGACCACAAAAAAGATCGAGGCCGAGGGCACGGCCGATGAACCCGCGACGTTTGCGCTGGCCCGGGGCCGCGGCAACCGCCTGGCGGTGGCTCTGGCGCTGGGGCGGGCGCTGGGCGTCCGAGCCGAGCCGGTCATGGTTCGCCCCTTGTCCGTGGCCGCACACGACGATGTGTCGTCGCCCGAGGAGGTCATGTCGTTTTCGGAGGTCATCCTGTACTTCCCCGAGCTTCCCTCGGCGTCTGGCCAGCCCGGCGTTTTCGTCGACCTTCGCTTGCGGCATGCACCCTTTGGCTACGTGCCACCCGGACTCGATGGGGCGCGCGCCCTGAATCTCGATGGTGTGCCGCGCTTCACCTCGAGCTTGGTCTCGGACCGCCGGGAGGTGGACCTGCGCCTCGCGGTCGCGCTCGACGGGGGCGCTACGTTAAAGGTCAGTGAGCACCTGGTGGGTAGCCCTGCCATCGAGTGGGCTGAGGCGCTCGAGCAGATCGGCGCCGACGAAGACAAGCGTCAACGCCGCTTCGAGGATGCCTATTTGGCTCATCAGTTCCCGGGAGCCGAGCTTCAGATGGTCTCGTTCGACGTGCGCGACGGGGAGGTCCACTTGACCTACGAGGCGAAACTGGAACGGTTGGCCTCTGTGTCATCGCGAGGCATGACCGTCGAGCCGCGCTTTTTCGTCTCACAACCTGGGCGTCGCTTCGCAACCGAACCCACGCGTGCCACAACTCTGCTGGTCGGGCCCGACGTACCCCTGGTCCTGAATGCAACGGTCATCTGGCCCGCAGGGTTTCGCGTGATTGATGCCGGGGAAGGCGTGGCGGTCGAGCCCCTGGGGCCTCATGGCCCGCGCTTCGTCGAACGCCGGACGGTGTCCCCGGGTCAAGCGGGCAGCCCCGCCCAAGTGGTCATTCATCGAGAGTCGCGCGTGCCCCTCCTCCGCGTTTCGTCTTCGTCTTACGCGAAACTGAGCGCTTCGTTGCGCAAAGTCGATGCGGCTGAGCAATCTGTCATCCGCGTGGTGGCTCCCGACGCCGTGAGCGGCGGACCGGCACGGCCCGTGGTCACTGCAGGAGACGCGCATGCCAAGTGAGCAAACATCCATGGGCGCTCTCGACACCTTGGAGGAACCAAAGCGCGTGGTGGTCCTGGGCGCGGGCTCGTGGGGCACGGCTTTGGCGTGCCTGCTCGTCGAGCGCGGTCATGAGGTCACGCTGTGGGGCCGCGATCCTGCGGCTGTCCAGGTGATGCAGGAGGCGCGGGAAAACAGACGGTATCTGCCCGGCGTGACGTTACCGGAGGCCTTGCGGCTGTCGTCTTCTCTCCCAGGCCTCGTCGAGGGAACAGACGCCTGCGTGGTGGCTTTGCCTTCGATGCACATGCGGGAAGTGCTCACAGCCCTGTCGACCGATTTTTCGGGTGTCGTGATCTGCGCCTCGAAGGGTCTCGAGCGTGGGTCCTTGCTCACGATGGATGCGCTCATCGCCACCGTGTGGCCTCGCAGCCACCCGGTGTTGCTGTCCGGGCCCACGTTCGCTTTGGAAGTGGCCCACCGCAAGCCGGCCGCGGCCGTGGCCGCCGCTCATGAGCTCGGCGCCCGTGAATTCGCACAGCAGCTGTTCAACTGTCCCCGCTTTCGGGTCTACGCCAGCGAGGATGTCGTGGGCGTGGCGCTTGGGGGAGCGCTCAAGAACGTCATCGCCCTGGCCGCGGGCTGCTCAGACGGGCTTGGTTACGGCAACAACGCGCGGGCCGCTCTCATCACCCGAGGGCTTGCCGAGATCGGCCGCTTGGCCGAATGCCTTGGTGGCAACCCGCTCACCTTGGCGGGGCTCGCGGGCCTCGGGGACCTGGTGCTCACCTGCACCGGGGATCTTTCGCGCAACCGGACGGTGGGCATGGCGCTGGGGCGAGGAGAGCCCCTCGGCAAAGTGGCGGCCCGGTTGGGGCAGGTGGCCGAGGGGGTGGAGACCGCCAGCACGGCGGCCGAGCTGGCCGCGCGCCTGGGTGTGGAACTTCCCATCACCAACGAGGTGGCAGCGGTGCTGCAAGGGCAGCGCACCCCGGCCGAGGCGGTCGCCCGCCTATTGGCACGCGAAATTGGCATCGAGCTCGGTGGTCGCAGCTCTGTGGGGGAGCGAGAACGATCCCGGTAGCGCGTCTCCGTGTCAGGAGACGATTTGCAGCTGCCTGCGATACTCCCGCACGAGATCGGGTTCGGCGGGGGGTTCATCGAGGTGGTCGAAGAGCGCAAGGATCGCTTTGCGAGCCGCACCGTCGGCATAGCCCGGGTTGCGCGAGACGCTCTCTAGCAACGCGTCGAGCGCGGCTTTCACGTCTCTTTGGGTGAGATAGGCGGCGGCGAGGGACAGTCGGGCCTCGTGGTCCCGGGGGTTTTCGGCGACGGCCGCCCGTGCGCCCGTGACGCCGCCGGACGGGACCTTCTCGAGGAGCGTTGCGAGAGCACAGAGCGCGTCGACGCGCCCAAACTCGGCCGCCGCAGGGTGGATCCGTTCGGCAAGCTCACGAATTTCGCTGGGCGAACCGCCGGTGCGGACCAGCGTATGCGCCAGGTGGAACGCGGCTGTGTTGGCCACGTCGGGATCGTCGAGCAAAGGGCGCAAGAGCTCCTGGGCGGCCGCAGGATCGCCCGCTCCCAGTTTGGCCAGCGCCGCCCGCAAGAGTTCCTGCGCCGGTGAGGGGACGAGACGCCTGATGAAGTCGGCAATGGCAGGCGCCGGCAGGGCGCCCACGAACTCGTCGACTTGTACGCCGTCACGGAACGCCTTGACCGCCGGGATGCCTTGAATCCCAAAGGCGGCCGAGAGCCTGGGGTGCTCATCCGTGTTGACCTTGACCAAAACCACGCGCCCCTGGGCCGCCTCCACCTCCCGTTCGAGCAGCGGGCCGAGCACGCGGCACGGACCACACCAGGGGGCCCAGAAGTCCACCAACACCGGCACTTGCTTCGAGCGCTCGATGACCTCGGTTTGGAATTCGGCGTCTCCGACGTCCTTGACCAAGTTCGTCATGCAATCATCTTGGCGCCCAGCGCGAGCTCTCGCAAGCTCGGGTATCATCAGCGCGGTGCCTGTGTTCGGGCTGACGGACGACCCCGGATTGTTCCCTGACCCCCAGCATGCCGAGTCTGACGGCCTGCTGGCGGTGGGCGGCGACCTTTCGCCTGCGCGGTTGATCAACGCCTATGCAGCGGGGATCTTCCCGTGGTTCGAGGAAGGCCAGCCGATCTTGTGGTGGTCACCCGACCCCCGCATGGTGCTCACCCCGGCCTCCTTGCACGTGCCCCGCTCCTTGGCCAAGGCCATGCGTGCGCACGCGTTCGAGGTGCACTTCGACAAGGCGTTCGAGCGCGTGATGGATCGCTGCGCAGCGAAGCGTCGCCCCGGCCAAAGGGGAACCTGGATCACCGCGGACATGAAGCGAGCGTACCAGCGCCTGCACGAGCTTGGTATTGCGCACTCGAGTGAGGCCTATCTCGACGGCAAGCTAGTGGGGGGGCTCTACGGGGTGAGCCTCGGGGGGGCGTTCTTCGGAGAGTCCATGTTCGCCGACGTGCCCGATGCGTCCAAGGTGGCCTTCGTGATGCTCGTACGGCAACTCGAGGCCTGGGGCATCGATCTCGTCGACTGCCAGGTGACCACCGCGCATCTGGCACGCTTCGGAGCCCGCGAGGTGCCCCGCGGTGACTTTCTCGCACAGCTCACCCAGGCGTTGGGCAAGAAGACCCGACAGGGCCGCTGGGACCGCGAGCTCTCGGCAGCGGCGTCCTGAGACCCGCCTAGACGTCGAGACCCACGGCGCGCATCAAGGCCAGCGCGTTGCTCTTCTGAACTACGCCCGTGCGCAACGTGTAGTCGAAGTGCATGTGGCCGTCGTCCAGGCGATCTTGAAAGTGAACGTTGACCACCTCAGGGCCGAGGGTCTCGGGTAGCCGCGTGAGGGCCAGATCGTGCGTGGTGACCAGCCCCAACGTGTTGTGAGTCATGAGAGCCTTGACGACACCCGCCGCGCCCGCCCGTCGGTCTTCCGAGTTGGTACCGGCGAAGATCTCGTCGAGCAAAAAGAGCACGGGACGCGGTCCGTTGGCCGCCGCGAGGGCCACGACTTGGCGCACGCGCAACAGCTCGGCGAAGAACCGTGAGCGCCCCTCCTGGAGTGAATCGGAGACGCGGATCGAGGCTCCGATGTCGAAGGGGCAGAGCCGCACGTCTTGTCCACACACCACGGAGCCCGCTTGCGCCAAGACGGCGTTCAGTCCGATCGTCCGCAGGTAGGTGCTTTTGCCCGACATGTTCGAGCCGCTCACCATCAGCAGGCGAATCGACTGACCCGGATCGCCGATGTCTTTGCCGCCGGTCTTGTGCCCGAGTCGCGCGGGGTTGCTCACCCGTTTGGCCCCCGGCAGCAGCGGATGCCCCAGAACCCGCGCCGTGAAGCGAAGCTCACCCGGCTCGATCACGGGGTTCTCGAAGGTGGGATTCTCGAAGGCAAAGCCCGCCACACTGCAGAGCGCCTCGAGCTCCGCCACCACGTCGATCCACACCGTCACGGTGTGCCCGTGCGTGCGCCGCCAGCTCTCGATCGTGAGCGCCCAGAGCGGGGCCCAGTAAAGTGGCCAGAGCAACGGAATCAAGAGTTGGTTGCGGTACGCATCGAAAAATCCCACGCGTCGCGACAGTCGAGCGATGAGGCGGGAGGGGCGCTCGGATCGCGTCCCGAGGCGCTTGCGCATGTGAAGAAGCCGTGGCGCGTCGAAGGGCGTCTGCTCGAGCAACTCGAGGAGCGCACCCATGACCTGCAGTTCCGAGAGGCGATGGTTCACCTCGCGGGCAACCTGCAGCACGGCGTCGAGGAGCGCGCGCATCACGAAAAGGTCGACGACGAGGATCGCCAGCAGCGCCCACCCCGACAGGCGCCCTGTGAAAGCCAAGGGCGCAATCACGGCAAAGGCGGTCGCCAGAACGAGGGCCAGCGCGACCAAAAGGGCCGTGTGTCCTCGCGACCAGGGCAGGGGGGGCGCCTCTGCCCATCGACGCAGCGCTTCGGGCTGTGTCTGCGCACGTACGTCAGCGCCCACGACGGCTAGCTTTTCCCTGAGCTCGACCTTCGGCGCCAGCTCGGCCACGGCGGCTTGGCGATCGCGAATCTCCTGGGGACTCGCGGGGGAGAGGAGCCAATCGGCAAGCCGCCGTTGTCCGGGCGCCGTACGGGCTTCGTTGAGGCGCTCGAAAAGACTTCCGCGGCCAAAGACGTCCAGGTCGCTCGCGTAGGGGTGTTCGGGGTCGAAAAAAGTATCTCCTGTATCGCCCCGCCCCGCCCACTCGTCACCCAGCCGCGCCAGTCCGCGCTCGAAAAAGGCAATGCCGCGGGCGACCCGGGCCCGGCGCTCCGCGAGCCGGCTTTCGTAGACCCACAGAGCGGCAAACGCTACGGTGGGCAGCAACGCCCAGCGTGCCGAGATGTCGTGGTTCTTGTAGGCATAAACGAGCACGGCCACCAGGGCCACCGCCAGCCCGAGGCGTGCGCGCACGCTCAGACGGTCCCGGGAGAGCAAGCGCGATAGGTCGGCCTGGCGGGCGGCAAGGCCCTCCTGGTAGGCGTTCATTGGCACCGCGTGCGACACCAGGACTCCGGGACGCGAAGGCTCAGAGCAGGTGATCCACGGCCAACGCCGTGAAGAGCAACATGAGATACAGGATGGACGCACCGAAGAGGGAGCGGCCCCATCGCGCGGCCCCTGCACCCTCGCGATTGGCAAGTCGATAGCCCGCCGCGGTCCACGCCACGAAGCCAGCGCCCAGAAGGGCAGCCGCGCTGGTGTACAGCCATCCCGACACGCCAAGCGGTCGCAAGGCCAAGCTGACGAGCACCATGGCTACGGCGCACGCCAGGGCCCAGGCACGTGTTTGCCGCATGCCTTGTTCTGCGGGCATCACCTTGAAGCCAGCGCGGCTGTACTCTTCGGCCCGGAACACGGAGATCGCGAGGAAGTGCGGGATCTGCCACAAGAAGAGGATCCCGAACAACACCAAGCCCGGGGCATCCATCCGCCCCGTGGCGGTGGTCCAGCCCATGAGGGGGGGCAATGCACCGGGTACCGCCCCCACGAACAAGGCCACTGAAGACTTCTGCTTGAGCGGCGTGTACAGGAAGACGTAGCTCGCAAAGGCCACGAATCCCAAAATGCAAGTGAGCGCGTTGCCGCCCAGGAGCATCAGGGGCAGCGACGTGCAGAGCAGGGCGGTTCCCGTGGCCACCGCCGCGTCCGCAGACAAGCGGCCCTGAGGCAAGGGGCGGTTGCGGGTACGCTTCATGCGTCCGTCGATGTCGCGCTCGAGGTACATGTTGAGCGCGTTGGCGGCGCCGACGATGAGCAAGGTGCCGAGCAGAGCCACCAGACCCTTCCAGGTCTCCTGCGACTGGGGCGCGAGCCACAGGCCGCCACCGAACGTAGCGATCACCATCGCGGAGATGCGAGGCTTGGTGAGCGCGACGATCTCCCTGCCGAGCGCCCGGAGGCTCACGTTCGCTCCGCTGCGTGCCGGGGCGCTGCCGAGGTAAAGGCCCCAGTGCGTGGCCAAGAGCGCTACGCCAAGGCCGATGTGGGCCTGCACGGACGTGAGAGGCAAGGCTTCAGCCACGCTCTGGGCGCCCACGAGGGCCTGAGCCAGGACCAGGAGCACGACCGCTCCCGCCAAGCCACGGAGCCCGGGACGTTCCCGCGTCGCGGCCACCATGGCCAGCGCTGAGCCTGCCACGAGGCAGACCGCGGCCAGAGAGCCCACCCGGTGCAGGTCGTGGACGAGACCCGTGGCCTGCTCGCTCCCGAAAACGACGCCGCCCGTGGCAGCCGCAAAGCGCACGAGCGCCCCCAGCACCATCTGGAAGACCATCGCCACGCCGGCCACGAGCACCCAGCGGCGGACCCCGGGGTTGACGGGCGCGCGGTCCTGGACGACGGACCGGGGCGACGTGCCCACGGCCACGTAGAGCAGACTCAGGAAAAACGCGACGCCCGCGCCGTTTTGGAGAGGCACGAGCTCCCGCGGGACGCGGAACTCCATGGCCGCCCAGCCCGCGCTGGCGAAGGCGAGAACGGCCGCCGCCCAGGCCGCCCGTGCCAGGGCGGGTCGGGCGTCCCGGATCCGTGTCAGATAAGCCGCGACGAAGAGGGTCATACCAGCGGCCGTAGCGCCGGCAATCTGCCCCGGCAGACCCGCGAGAAGGGTGTTGCCCAGCCCTGCGGTCTGGGTGCCGGGCTGCGCGAGAACGACGAGGAGCCCGAAGGCCGCCACCGCCGCTGCGACAGCCGCCAGGTGCAACACGACGGACGGTCGTTCGGGCGACCGCCCCGGAATGAGGGACGAGTTGGGGTTCAAACTGTCGAGCTCCGCATGCCGGGGTCGCCGGCGAATCTAGCTGCCAGCTTGGAGACCAGGTCAGGGGTTATTTCGCGACCACTTCCAGGTTCAAGGCCGCCGGCTTGCCGGCTTTTACCTCAACGTCTGCGGTTTGGGCACCGTATTTTTCGTGCCAGTACTCGATTGTGTACTTTCCCGGTGCCAGACCGTCGATCGTGAAGCTGCCGTCATCGCCGGTCACGGCGTAAAAGGGATTGTCTACCACCACGACCCAGCCGGTCATCCAGGGGTGAACGTCGCACTTGAACTTCACCACGTCGCCCGATTTGGCGAACTTCTTCTTGAGCGGCGGGAAGCCCTGAGGCTGCGCCTGGTTGAAGAGTGTGGCGGGGCCCTTGTACGTGTGGACGTTATGCAGCGTTTGGTCGCTATTCTTGATGAGCACTTGTTGGCCGGCTACGGCGACCGCCACGCGGGGCTCGTAAACGCAGCCGGATTGGTCGAGCACCACATCGCCGGACGCCGCAGGGGCAGCGCCTTCGAGACCCTTGACGACATGCACCACCACGTTCTTGAGACCGCCCTTCGGGCCCACCACGACCGATGTGTCCTTGGCCGTGTGCTTGGCACAAAAAGGGTCGGACTTCATGTTGAGGTCCTCCGGCTTGGGAGGGGAACCCTTGAGCTTTACGGTCCCTTTGAGAGATGCCGTCTCGGCGGCCGAGGCCACGTCGGCTCCCACGGGTCCGAGTGCGATAGCGCTACCAAGAAGGGAGGCCAGGGCGAGATGTCTTCGGGTCATGGGGACTCCTCGTGGGGAAAAAGCTCTCGTGATTGCGCGTGCTTACCAAGGTGGTCGGGGGCCGTCAACCGCGAGAGGGACTTGCGGTCCCAGCAGGGGCCGTAGGGAGAGGACGGGTGAGCGCGAGCGCACATTCACCGTGGTGGGATGCCGCAGACTCGGCCACAGGCCCGGGTCCGGTTGCTGTTGTCACGGAAGGGACGGGGCGCGGCGCGCGGGGAGGGGGTTACGTTCGGCGGTGTTGCAGGTTAGGTTCTCGCCCCACCCATGTCCCCCCCCACTCCCCACAAGCCAAGCCGAACGCAGTTCGTCGAGCTGGCGTCGAAGGGTAAGCTGGGCTTCGTGTTCCGCGAGATTCTCGCCGACGCCGAAACGCCCGTCTCCGTCTACGCCAAGCTGGGCCGCGGTCCGTATTCTTTTTTGCTCGAGAGCGTCGAGGGCGGTGAAAAGTGGGCGGCCTACAGCTTCGTGGGCGTCAAACCGCGCCAGGTGCTGAGGGCCAGTCAGGGCCAGGTCGAGATTCTTTCTCCCGGTCCGGACGGGACCTTCGCCGTGGAGCGGCGTCTCTCCGTGCCGAACCCCGTAGCCTTCGTGGACGAGACGCTGGCGGCGCTCGCGCCCGTGGTGCCGGAAGGTCTGCCCCGCTTCGTGGGCGGGGCGGTGGGTTTTCTCGCCTACGACGCCGTGCGGTGGTTCGAACGCCTGCCTACCAAGGCGCCGGACGAGCTGGGCGTGCCCGACATGTGCTTTGCGCTCACGGACACGGTCATCGTGTTCGACAACCTACGCGGCACCGTCAAGGTGGTGGCCTCCGCCGACCTCACGGGTGAGCCTGGCAAAGCCTGGGACGACGCCTGTGCGCGCATCGACGCGATCATCGAGAACCTCGCGCGTTCGTCCCTCGCGCCGCCGCCGCTCGATTTGGGCTTCGATGAAACGGCCGCCGTCCTGCCGCAGTCGCGCACGGGCCAAGCCGGCTACGAGGACGCGGTTCGCAAGGTGCACGAGTACATCAAGGCAGGTGACGCCTTCCAGGTGGTGCTCTCGCAGCGCTTCGAGGTGCCCCGCGGTCACGTGGATCCCTTCGACGTCTATCGCATTCTGCGCGTGACGAACCCTTCGCCGTACATGTTCCACCTGGAATTCCCCGAGGTTCAGGTGACTGGCGCCTCTCCCGAGGCCCTCGTGCGGCTCGATGGCCGGCGGGTGGAGGTGCGACCGATCGCGGGCACGCGGCCGCGCGGCAAAACGCACGAGGAGGACCTCGTCCTCGAAGCCGAGCTGGTGGCGGACCCCAAAGAGCGGGCCGAGCACGTGATGCTCATCGACCTCGGACGCAACGATGTAGGACGGGTCGCCGAACGCGGCACGGTGAAGGTGGACGAGGTGATGGTCGTCGAACGGTACAGCCACGTGATGCACATCGTGTCCAACGTTTCAGGCACCCTGGCCGAGGGGCGCCGCCCTGCGGACGTCATCGCTTCCGCGTTTCCGGCGGGCACGCTCTCGGGGGCGCCGAAGATTCGCGCGATGGAGATCATCGAGGAACTCGAGCCCTCGCGTCGCGGCGTCTACGGCGGCGCCGTGGGCTACCTCTCGTATCAGGGCAACGTCGACCTGGCGATCGCCATTCGCACCCTGGTCACCAAAGGGGACACCATCTACATTCAAGCCGGGGCGGGGCTCGTGGCCGACAGTCAGCCGTCCGCGGAGCATGCCGAATGTGAAAACAAGGCGCGCGCCGTCCTCGTCGCCATCGAACGCGCCCGTCAGGCGCGCGGGGGGAACTAGCCGTGCTGCTCGTCATCGACAACTACGATTCGTTTACCTACAACCTCGTGCAGTACCTCGCCGAGCTAGGTGAGGACGTTCGGGTGGTGCGCAACGACGAGATCGCCGTGGACGCGATTGGTGGCCTTGCCCCCTCCCGGATCGTGCTTTCGCCGGGCCCTTGCACGCCGAACGAAGCTGGCATTACCCTGGACGTCATCAAGGCGTACGCGGGTCGTATTCCCATCCTGGGAGTCTGCCTGGGTCATCAGGCGATAGGGCAGGCCTTCGGGGGCGACGTGATCCGCGCCAAAGAGGTCGTGCACGGCAAGACGTCGCGCATCTTTCACGACGACAAGGGCGTGTTCGCGGGACTGCCGAACCCTTTCGAGGCCACCCGTTACCACTCGCTCGTGGTCAAGAAGGCTACGCTTCCCGACTGTCTCGAGATCACGGCGAAGACCTGGGACGAGGAAATCATGGGTCTGCGCCACAAGACCCTTGCCGTTGAGGGCGTGCAGTTTCACCCCGAATCGTTTCTCACGACTGTGGGCAAGCAGCTCCTGGCGAACTTCCTTGGCAAGTCTGTCACGAAGGGGGCAGCGTGAGCGGCCCATTGCAGGTCAAGGACGCGCTGGCCAAGGTCGTTTGCGGCCAGAACCTCGACGCCGCGCAGATGGCCCACGTGGTGGGCCTGTTCATGGACGGGGAGGCCACGCCCGGGCAGATCGGCGCTTTTCTGACCGCCCTGCGCATGAAGGGCGAAACGGTGGACGAGGTCGTTGGGGCCGCGCAGGCGATGCGGGAGCGGATGGTGCGGGTCGCCTTCGATGCCCCCGTGGTGTTGGATACCTGCGGGACGGGCGGCGACGGTTCGGGCACCGTGAACGTCTCGACCCTCGCGACGCTGCTGGTGGCAGCCTGCGGCGTTCCCGTGGCCAAACACGGCAACCGGGCGCTTTCGTCGCGGTCTGGCTCTCACGACGTGCTCGAAGCCCTCGGCGTCAACCCCGCGCCCAGCAAAGCCGAAGCCGAGCTGTGTCTACGCGAAGCCGGTGTAGCCTTTTTGTTTGCGCCGCTCTTCCACGGGGCGACCAAGGCCGTCGCGCAGGTCCGGCGAGAGCTGGGCTTCCGCACTGTGTTCAACGTCCTGGGTCCGCTCACGAATCCGGCGGGGGCGCGGTTTCACCTCAACGGGGTCTTCGCAGCCGATCGGGTGAGCTTCCTGGCTGAAGCCCACCGCAAGCTGGGCGCGGTGCGCGCCCTCGTGGTCCACGGGCACGGTGGGCTTGACGAGATCGCCACGGCGGGAGCCACGCAGGTGGCGGAGCTCCGGGAGGGTGTCGTTTCGACCTACGAGCTGCGTCCTGCCGATTTCGGCCTTGCCGAGCACGACCCGAGCGGGCTCGCGGGGGGGACGCCCGAGGTCAATGCCGCTCTGCTACTCGAGACCCTGCAGGGCAAACCCGGCGCGATCCGCGCGGCCGCGGTCATGACGGCGGGTGCGGCCTTGTACGTCGGCGGAGGGGCGACGTCGTTGACAGAGGGGGCACAATGCGCCGCTGAGGCCCTCGACGGGGGTCGCGCACTCGGGGTGTTGACAAGGCTGCGCGCCCTCGTACCTCACGTCCCAACGGGAGCCAAGTAAGCCATGGCCAGTTCTGGCAGCCAGATCCTCGACGACATCCTGGCGCGCACACGTGCCGACCTGGAGCTCAGGCGGGCGTCCGTGTCGCTCGAAAGCCTCCACCAGCGTGCCGCCTCGAGATCCCCTGCCCGCAGCCTGGCAAAGGCCCTGCGGAAGCCAGGGCGTGTCACGTGCATTTCGGAAGTGAAGCGCCGCTCGCCGTCTGCCGGCTGGATTCGCGAAAACGCCGACGCCGTGGCGATCGCACAGGCCTATGAGGCTGCCGGCGCAGCCGCCATTTCCGTGCTCACGGACGGCCCCTTCTTCGGCGGCACATTGGACGACTTGTCGCGGGTCAAGGCGGCGGTGGGCCTGCCGATACTCCGAAAGGACTTCATCGTGGATCCGTTTCAGGTCATCGAAGCACGGGCCGCGGGGGCCGATGCCATTTTGCTGATTGTTGCAGCGCTCTCGGATGACTCGATGCGCGGCCTGCTTTTGTTGGCGGAAGCACAGGGGATGGACGTGCTCGTCGAAGCCCACGACGAAGAGGAAGTCGTCCGGGCGCTGGCCGTGGGTGCCGAGATCGTGGGCATCAATCACCGGGACCTACGCACCTTCACAATGGACATGGATTTGGCGCTGCGCATGCGTCCCCGGGTGCCCGCCGAACGCATCATCGTGGCAGAGTCGGGCCTCAAAACGCCGGCCGACGTGGCGCGCATGAAGGCAGGGGAAATCGACGCGATCCTCGTCGGTGAAGGACTGATGCGGCAGCCGGATCCGGGCGCCGCGCTGAAGGAACTGCTGGCGGCGGCATGAGTTTCATCATCAAGGTCTGTGGTGTCACCCGGCCCGAGGACGCCGAGGTAGCCGTGGCCGAAAAGGTTGATGCCATCGGGCTCAACTTCTGGCGCGGCTCAAAGCGCTACGTCGACGACGATCGCGCCCGTGAGATCTTGTCTGTGCTACCGCCCAACGTCCTCAAGGTGGGGGTCTTCGTCAACGCGCACCCTCTCGTGGTGGAAGAGACTTCGGCCGACCTCAAGCTGGATCGCATTCAGCTGCACGGCGACGAGCGGGTGGGTGATTGGGCTCACATCGGCAGCCGGAAGCTGATCCGCGCCTTGCGCGTGATCGACGAGGCCTCTTTGAAAGAGGGGCTCGGCTGGGATGCGGGACTCTATATCTGCGACGCCTACGCCGACGGCTACGGCGGCTCGGGCAAACCGGCACCCTGGGACCTCATTGCCGAACGGGCGCCGCGGCCCTTCCTCTTGGCAGGGGGACTCACACCGGAAAACGTCGTGGCAGGGATGGAGGCCACGCGGCCGAACGGCGTCGACGTCGCCAGTGGCGTGGAGAGTGAACCCGGCATCAAGGATCACGGCCGCCTGCGGGCGTTCATCCGCACAGCACGGCAAGCCTCGCGCACGTTGGGGTTACGCTGAGCGCTGCGGCTCAGGTCATGATCACACGGCTCGCCGGGCCGCGGCCTTCCCTGAGGATCTGCACCCAGTCGTCGACCAGGCTCACCACGGTCGAGGGCGGACCTGACAACGGACCCGCATCCAGAATGAGATCAAGCTCGTTACCAAACTCGGCGTTGATGTCGGCGGCGGTGGTCAGCACCTGGCCATCGCGGGCCTTCGCCGTGGCCGTGAGGATGGGGCGTCCCAGACGCCACAAAATCTTCTCGCACAGCGGATAGTCGGGGATGCGCACGCCAATCGTGTTGCGCTCGGGGTTCAAGTACGGATTGGGGACGCGGGGCGACGCACCGAGCTCGACGCAGTAGGGCCCCGGGAAGATACGCGTGAGCACACGGTAGCTGTTGCCGGTGATCTTCGCCCAGCGAGCCACTTCACCCAAGTCGGGCAACAAGAAGGTGAGAGGTCGCCTCACGGCATCGATGCCGCGCATGGCGTGAATGCGGTCCACAGCTTCGGCGCAATCGAGCGCACAACCAATCCCGTACAGCGTATCGGTCGGCAGCGCGATCACGCCGCCGCCCTCGAGAACCTTCACGGTCTGCGCGATCGCCGCTTCCCCCGGGTCCGAGGGTGCCACCTCCAAAACAGACGCCACGATGCTCATGAGACCTTCGTATCCCCCAGTCCTTCGTTCCAACCGGCGCGCTCTTTACCCCTTGAGCTCCGGCCTGGCAAGGGCTCGAAAGACCCGGCACGTGAATGGCACTTCTTTGCTTGAGAATGCCCTTGTCCCGTGTTGAATTTGCAGCCTCCGTGAAGCGTCTGGCCGCGTTTGCTCGTATGCTCCTGGGCCTCGGCGCGTGTGCGAGTCTATCGGCTCACGCGTGGGCCGAGGCCCAGGTCCCCGCTGCCCGCGTTCACGTACGCATCGATGGACCCGTGGCGTTCGTGTCCGTCGAACGCGAGCTTGCCGTGGGCGTGTACCGGCCCAAAGCCGGGGCTCGTGTTTCTGTCTTCGACTTCGCCTTGCCCGAGGGGGCTTCGGGGCTCACCGTCGAACTCGGTACGCCCGAGGCCCGTGTGGCTCCGTGGCCGGCTCTGACGTCGCCCCCTGTCGTTCCCCCACTCGCACGGCAGGCTCCCCGAGACGCTTCGGCCGCAGTTCGCGTGGCCTTCGAGGGGCTTCGCGAGAGCGAGCATGTGACGGTTCGTTACGCATTTTCCCTGCCGCTTGCCTGTGAGGAGGGGGCTTGGACTCTTCGTATGCCGGGCGCTGTAGACCTGGCGCCGGCAGCGGCGACCGTTTCGCTCGACGTGGCGTTGCCCTCGGCGCTACGGCTTGCGAGCTGGCAGTTCGCGGGACGAGACTTGCCTGTGCCTGGGTCCGCACGCCGCCGCCTCCAGGCGACGGCGGAGGCCAGCGCGCACGCGTCGTGGGCCTTGTCCTTCGTGTTGCGTGACCCCCGCACGCCGGCGGCCTCTGCCATGGCTGTTCGCTTTCGAGCGCCCGCCTCGCGCGCGGTGGGCGCGCAAGGGTTCGTGGCCACCTGTCGCGGGCAGGGCCTTCCGCAGGGCCGCCCTCCCGGCGCCGTGCTCGCGCTGGTCGATGGCTCTCGCAGCGTGGGTGTCGCGGGGCTTTCCCTCGAACGGGAGTTCGTCACGGCGTTCATGGAGGCCTTGCCTGCGGGGGTGCCCTGGAACGCCCTGCTCTTCGCGCAGCGATCCACGCCCGTGTTCCCCGTGTTCCGCCTGCCCACGCGGGAGTCGCTGGCCCAATTTGCGGGGGCCCTCGAACCCAGCCGCCTCGCCAATGGCACCGACTGGCGGGGGGCCGTGGCGGCCGCCACGCAGGCCCTCGGTGCCCCTGGGGCTCCGCCCACGTCGTGCGCGGAGCCGCCGTGGCTGCTCGTGGTGGGCGATGCTTCGCTGCCGGACGGGCTGCGGCCCGAGGCAGGGGTTGCTGCAGGCGGACCCGCGAGGGAAAGGTGCCTCCGCGTGGCCGCGGTGGTTCTGCGCCCCGAGGGCGACGAGGCGCCACACCCCCTCGGGAGCGCGGCCTACAGGGCCCTTCCCGAGGCCTTCGGGGGGCTTTACCGTTCCCTACGGCCTCCCGGCGTCAATGCGGCTGCGACGCGGCTGGCGAAGGAGATGTCGGGGGCGGAAGGGGACTGGTTTGGCTTGGCCTGGAACCCGGGCGGTGTCGAGGGCCCGCCGCATCTGTCTCCGGGTGCCGGTACCGCACGGCTCTGGCCCCGGCAACGCCCGTGGCCCCGGCAGGTCGTATACCGCAGCGAAGGCCACCTCGGCCGCGTGCCGCTTCGGACGCTGCCGGATCCGATTGCCTGGCCCGTATCGAACGGGCTTGCTGTGGCGACGGTCCTCGGGTTTGACGACGGAAGGGGGGGGCGCTCGTGGGTGTGGCGGCTGCCGCCTGCGGACGCGGAGGGAGCGCCGGTGGGAGACCTCGAGCGCTCCGTCGTTCACAATGCGCTGTCGCTCGCCTACCTGCCGCGGGCTCGGGCCTGCTACCTCAACCGCAGAGCCAACGCGCCGGGGGCCCGGTCACTTACGGGGCGCGTTCGTCTTGCGCTCGACCTCGAGCGTGGGGAGATGTTGGGGGCGCGGGTGCTGGCGTCGACCTTGGGGCACCCCGAAATCGAGGCCTGCCTGACTCAGGCCGCCTACGCTCTCACCATCCCCAGGCCCGTGGGGCGCGACGCCCCCACGCTGGCGATCCTGAACCTCGTCTTTCGGCCGACGACCGAGGTCCCGGAGGGTGGGGTGGCCCCAGACGCGTCGGCTTTCGACCAGGACATCGAACTGCTCCTCGAGCCGCTCCGCCGCCGCGGCGAGCTGGACCTCGACGCCCAGGGAGGGGAAAATCGGTCGAAATGACCCCAAGTCCGCCCCCAGGGCGGGTTTTCGGCGCTTGACGCCTGGAAGACGCAAGACTATAACTTGCCGCCCTTACGGCACTTTCGCATTCGTCCCCGGAGATTTCTGATCCATGTCGCTGAAGATGGGCCTGCTAGGCCGCAAAGTTGGAATGACCCAGGTGTTCTGGGAGGACGGCACCACGCTTGGCTGCACCGTTCTCGAGCTCGGCCCCTGCTTGGTCACCGATGTCCGCAACCAGGACAAGCACGGCTATTCTGCCGTGCAAATCGGCTTGGGCCAAAAGGCCGACCGTCACCTGACCCGCCCCGACCAGGGCCAGCTCAAGGCGATTGCGGCCAAGGCCGGCGAGGGCGTGGAGGTCGAGGGCCTGCCGAAGAAGCTTCGTGAAGTTCGCCTCGAGGCCACCGACGCTGCCAAGTACAGCGTGGGCAGCGTGCTCGGTGCCAAAGACGTGTTCAAGGCCGGCGACGTCGTCGACGTAACGGCGACGAGCAAGGGCAAGGGCTACCAGGGCGTCATGAAGCGCCACCACATGGCTGGCTTCCGCGCCACCCACGGCACGCACGAGTTCTTCCGCCACGGCGGTTCGATTGGCTGCCGCTTGACTCCGGGCCGCGTGCACAAGGGCAAGCGCATGTCGGGCCGCATGGGCAACGAAGTGTGCACCACGTCGAACCTCGTGATCGTGCGCGTGCTCGAAGAGCAAAACGTGGTCATCGTCAAGGGCTCGGTTCCGGGCCCCGCCAACGGTCTGGTGCTGGTCAAGGGCAGCGCCAAGAACGTCAAGCGCGAAGCCGTGAAGGGCCCGGTCAAGGAGACCGAGTCGAAGAACCCGATGAAGGCCTCCAAGAAGGGCGCTCCCGCAAAGAAGAAGTAAGCTCTTCCGCGCTCGCCGGGCCAACATGCTGGCCCCACCAAAGCCCGCCTCGTCGCGGGCTTTGGTGTTTTCGGTGGGCGCCCTCTCTTCGTAGGAATGTTCCTTCGTGTCGCGCTTGAAAGACCGTTCGTCTCGCCACGACGCCTTCTTCAGGAAGGCGCGCGAGCAGGGTTTTGCCGCCCGTGCGGTCTTCAAGCTGGAGGACATCGACAAAAAGCTTGGGCTGCTGCGTGCCGGTGACCGTGTGCTGGACCTCGGCTGCCGACCGGGCTCGTGGTTGCAGTACGCTGGACAGCGGGTGGGGGCACACGGAAAGCTCGTAGGTATCGACCGGCTGCCGATGCCCAGCGAGATCCCCAACGCACGCATCGTCATTGCGGATCTCTACGAGATCACCGACGAGGTGCTGGTGGGCGATCTCGGGGCGTTCGACGTGGTGCTCTCCGACATGGCCCCCGACACCACGGGAATCAAGTCCACCGATCAGGCCCGCTCGGCCGCGCTCGTCGAAGAAGCGCTCAACCGCGCGTCACGCTTGCTCGCGCCCGGCGGCGCCTTCGTGGCCAAGATATTCCAGGGGCCCGACGTGGAGCTGCTGCGGAAACGCATGCAAACCTTTTTCGCCACGGTCAAGCTGGTCAAGCCCGAAGCCTCCCGCAAGATCAGCACCGAGGTGTACCTGGCGGGGAAGGGCTTCGCGCCCGCTTCCACATGACCAGACTGCTTTCGCACGCGTCTTCTGCCTCTATCTGGTAACGTCCGCCCCGATGACGGTTGCCCCATCCAGCCGCCCTCGCATCATCAAGCTGCCACCCACGCTGGTCGATCAGATCGCTGCGGGCGAGGTGGTGGAGCGGGCCGCCTCCGTCGTCAAAGAGCTCTGCGAAAACAGCCTCGACGCCGGAGCGCGCCGGATCGATGTGGAGATCGAGGGGGGCGGGCGCAGCTTGATCCGTGTGGTGGACGATGGCTGCGGTCTGTCGCCCGACGAGGCCCGCCTGGCTCTCGAGCGCCATGCCACCTCGAAGATCAGCCGCGCCGAAGATCTCTGGGGCGTGGAGACCTTCGGGTTTCGGGGGGAAGCCTTGCCTTCGATCGCGTCCGTTTCCAGGCTTCGGCTTGGCAGCCGGCCGGTCGACGCTGACGAAGGGTTCGTGCTGCGCATCGAGGCGGGCGTTGAGACCGAAGCGCGCGCCGCAGGCATGCCTACGGGCACCCAAATCGAGGTGCGCGACCTCTTCTTCAACACGCCGGCTCGGCTCAAATTTCAGAAAACCGAGAGTACCGAAGCAGGGAACGTATCCGAGTCCTTGCTGCGCCTGGCTCTGGCCAATCCCGATGTTCACTTTCGGTTGCGTACCAACGGGCGCGTAGCTCTGGACTTACCCCCTCACCGTGACCTCGCAGAGCGCGTTCGAGCGGCTCTTGCCCGTCGGGGCGCCGGTGTCTTGCACGAGGCTGTGGGCGACGAAAATGGGGTATGCGTTCACGCCTTCCTGGGGGGCCCGGAATGCGCATCGACGACGGCGCGCAACACCTTTCTCTTCGTGGGGCGTCGCTTCGTGCGGGACCGCTCGTTGCTCCAGGCCGTGTGCATGGGCTACGGCGAGCTCCTCGAACGGGGGCGCTACCCCTTGGCGGTGTTGTTCGTGGACGTGCCCGGTGAAGACCTCGACGTCAACGTGCACCCGCAGAAGCTGGAGGTGCGTTTCGCCAACCCGCAGCCTGTGTATGGAGCTGTTCGGCATGTCATCGGCGCGTCCTTGGCGCGGGCGCCGTTTCTCGAGCTCGAGAGCCGAAAAGCCCACTCCCTGGCACCAGGAAGGGGGGGCAAGGGAGCCCTGCCCATGGCCCGGGAGGGCAGCTACGACGGGCGGGCTGCCGCTGAACGAAGCCGCATGTCCGCGGGCAGCCGGGCGGCCGATCCCGTAGACCTCGACCGTTTGTTTCATCCTCGTTCGGCAGAAGGCCCGCTCGAGGCCCCTCAGCCGGCAAAGGCGGTGCTCCCGACGCAAGCCCAGCTGCCGGTGGTATCCGCGCCCCCGCCCCCCTCCGGCGTTGCGGGGCTTGCGAGCCTGCGCTACCTGGGAACGCTTGCGCGGACGTATTTGCTGCTCGAGACGGAGGAGGGAGGTCTGTGCCTCGTCGACCAGCACGCGGCTCACGAGAGGGTGCTCTTCCAAAAACTGCGGACGGCATGCGAGGCCCGCGACGTGCCGAGACAGCGCCTGCTTTTTCCGATTCCCATCGAGCTCGACGAGGCCCGGCTGGCAACCGTGGGTGAGGCCCAGGACACGCTCCAGACTCTGGGGTTCGAGCTCGAGGCGTTTGGCCTCAAGACGGCCCTGGTGCGCGCGGTTCCCGAGCTGCTCGCCCACGTCGACCCGAAACCCATGCTCCGCGACGTGCTCGACCGTTTGGCGGAAGGAGAAGCCCCCACGCTGGCGCCCGCCGAGCTCGAGCGGGTGCTTTCCACTTTGGCGTGCCACAGCGCCACGCGTGCCGGCGATGTGCTCGATCCGCCCCGCGTGGCAGGCCTCCTGGCCGAGCTCGACGCCGTGGATTGGCGCTCTCACTGCCCACACGGGCGTCCCGTTCTCGTGCGGTTACCGCTCGCGGAACTCGAGCGCCGCTTCGGCCGAACATGAGCACCGGCCCCAACGCTTTCCCGGACCCCGTGCCCCGCGTGGTGGCGATCGTGGGACCGACGGCCTCGGGCAAGAGCGATCTCGGCATGGCCCTCGCAAAGGCCTGGCCCGAAGGCGCGGAGATCGTTTGTTGTGACTCGATGCAGGTCTACACCGGCTTGGATATCGGCACGGGAAAACCCACAACCGATGACCGGACGAGCATTCCTCACCACCTGCTCGACGTGGCGCGGCCCGACGAAGCGTTTCACGCGGGGGCGTGGGCGCGGTGTGCGGGGCAGGTCATCGCCGGCATCACCGCGCGGGGACGGCTGCCAGTGATCGTGGGCGGCACGGGGCTTTACTTCCGGGCCCTCACCCGGGGCCTCTTCGAGGCGCCGCCGCCCGATGCGGGTATCCGGTCCCGTCACCAAGCCGAAGCCGCCCGGGGGGGCGTACCGGCGTTGCACGCCCGCTTGGCGGGCATCGATCCTGACGCGGCGGCAAAGATCGCTCCGAACGATCTCGTCCGGACGAGCCGCGCCCTCGAGGTGTGGGAGCAGACGGGCCGCCCCATTACGGCGCTGTGGCGAGAGGCTGCCGCCGTTCCGCCCTTGCGTTGTTTTCGGGTGGTTTATGACAAGCCTTCCGATGAGCTCCGGGGGCTCATCGATCGTCGGGTCGACACCATGATGGCGATGGGCTTTCTCGACGAGGTACGCGGGCTCTGGGCCCAGGGATTCCGCGAGGCCCGGGCGCTCGGGGGCCTTGGCTACAAACAGCTGGGGGAGCACCTGGCGGGAGCCTGTGACCTGTCCTCTGCCATCGCCGAAACCAAACGCGTCACGGTGGCCTACGCCCGCCGGCAGCGCACGTGGTTTCGCCAGGAGCCAGGATTGCGCGTGACGGCATCACCGCCGCTTGCCGACATCATGACCCAGATCCGGGCTTTCTTCGAAGGGTGTGACGACCCGCTCTGAGCCCCTTCGCCCGGGCGACGCCCGTTGCGCGCCGGAATCCCACGACGGGACTTGTCATCCGGCCCGAAGCGCCCCAGTATTCCCCCTTCTTTCCCGCGGAAACCGTGTATGGAGACAAAGACCGAAAAGCCGGCCGACAGCCCCACGCTCGAGTTCGAGCGCCCCATCGTGGAGCTGGAAAAGCGCATCGACGAACTGCAACAGCTCACCGGGGGGTCGGTAGATCTCCAGAAGGAGATACGCGCCCTGCAAAAGCGGGTCGAAGCCCTTCAGAGGAAGATCTTCGACGATCTCAGCCCCTGGCAGCGTGTCCTGCTCTCCCGGCACCCCCACCGGCCGTACACGCTCGACTACATCAGTCGTATGTTCACGGAGTTCACCGAGCTGCATGGCGACCGGCGTTTCGCTGACGATCCCGCCATCGTGGGGGGCTTTGCCTTTCTCGACGGAGAGCCCGTGCTGATACTGGGGCACCAAAAGGGGCGCACGACCAAAGAGAACGTGAAGCGTAACTTCGGCATGCCGAAGCCAGAGGGTTATCGCAAAGCGCTTCGTTTGATGGAGCTGGCAGGTCGCTTCGGGCGCCCGATCATTTGCTTCGTGGACACATCGGGGGCCTATCCTGGACTCGACGCGGAGGAGCGTGGCCAGGCCGAGGCCATCGCCAAGAACCTCGAGGTCATGGCCGGCCTTCCGGTGCCCATCCTCTGTGCGGTCATCGGCGAAGGAGGCTCGGGGGGCGCGCTCGCCCTGGGCGTGGCCGATCGTATCTTCATGCTCGAGAACTCGGTGTACTCCGTCATTTCGCCGGAGGGCTGCGCTTCCATCCTGTGGCGCGACGATACACAGAAGAGCCTTGCGGCCGAGGTCATGAAGATCACGGCGGCCGATCTCAAACGTCTTGGCATCATCGATGAGGTCGTGGCGGAATCGCGGGGCGGTGCCCACCGTGACTGGGACGTGACGTCCGACAACCTCAAGGCGGTCTTCGCGAAGCATCTCGCCGAGCTGAAGAAGCTGAACCCACAGCAGCTGCGAGACGAGCGCTACCGCAAGTTTCGCCAAATGGGCCAATTCGTAGAGACCACGGAAAAAGTCTGATGAGCAAGCGACCCTCGAGTCCCGGTGCGGAAGAGATCCTGGGCCAATACTTTCCGGTTCTGGACCACGGCTTCGTGTCGCTGGTGGATTACATGGGCACCGATGAGGATATCGAGCGTGCGGCGCGCGTGAGCTACGGCTACGGGACGCGCAAGCAGAACCTCACGCGCGGGCTCATTCGCTACCTACGGCGGCACAAGCACACCACGCCCAGCGAGATGGTGGAGCTCAAGTTCCATTGCTGCATGCCTATCTTCATCGCGCGGCAGTGGATTCGCCACCGGACGGCCAACGTCAACGAATACTCCGGCCGTTACAGCCTGGTGCCCCTGTTGTTTTACTCACCCGAAGCCGAGCAGCTTCAGACGCAGAGCCGCAGCAACAATCAGGGTCGCAGCGGGCGTCCGGTCGACCCGTCGATGTTCGATGAGGCTGCGAGGCGCTGGGGGCAGATACGGGCACAGGCGGCCGACACGTACGAGTGGTTGACGGAGAACGACGTGGCTCGCGAGCTGGCCCGCATCGACCTGCCTCTGTCCACGTACACCCAATGGTACTGGAAGATTGACCTACACAACCTGCTGCATTTTCTCACCCTGCGGGTGGACGAGCACGCGCAGTGGGAGATTCAGCAGTTTGGCCGCGTGATGGCGGGCATGCTCAAGCGGGTGGCTCCTCTCTCGTACGAGGCCTGGATCGACTACGACGTGTGCGGCAGTCACGTCTCCCGCATGGAGCTCGACGTCCTCCGACGGCTGGTGCACGGTGATGGGGAAGGCGTTGCTGCGCGGGAAGGCGCCTTGAGCAAGGACGAGCTGGCAGGGGCAGGGCTGTCACCCCGCGAGATTGCAGAGTTCCTCGCCAAGTTGGCTCCCAAGCGCGTACCAGACTTCGAGCTCGACCTCACGAAGGCCAAGCCGGGCGAGGTGTTCGCCGAGCGCTTCGCCCAGGCGGTACCGAAGGGTGACCGCGTCCCTCAAGACGGCTGATCCCAGCCCGCCTGCTCAGCCCACCGGAGCCGGACCTCACAGGCCCTGCCCGAGCGCTACGTCTCCTCTTTCGGGGGCGTGGGCGTGACCGAGGGCACACGGTACATGCCCGTGCGGCGTGGCGACAGCATGCGCGGCAGCTCCGAGAGGGCCTTGTCCAAGGTGATGGGTTCTTCGCCGAGCTCTGCCTCGAAGTCGATCAAGTCGCCATCGGAGTGGGCGCGCAGGCGCTTCGCGTAGTCGATGGCGCGTCGGATCGATTGCTCGGATACGCCCGCATCGAAGCTCTCTCCATTGTTCCCCTTGCCGCCAGAATCCCTAGACATGCTGTTCGTGTCCCGAAGCCCATAGAGGTTGCACGTGTCGACGAGCCGCGGGAGAAACACCACACCCCAAGTCCTCTGCCCGCCTCCGACGCCTGCCCACGGCTAGCCGCCTCACACGTTTCTCCCAGCGTGTGGCCGAAGTATGGTGAAGCAACGCGGGCGAATCAATTCAATTCGCGGGCAGGCCGAAAAGGCGGCGAGCATTCTCGGTCGTGGCCCGCGCGGTGGTCTCTAGATCCAGCTGCTTCAAGTTCGCCAGGCACTTGAGGGTCTCCACTACGTAAGCGGGCTCGTTACGCTTTCCCCGATACGGTATGGGCGCAAGATACGGGGCGTCGGTCTCGATCACGATACGATCGAGCGGCGTAAAGCGGGCGGCCTCGCGGATGGGTTCGGCATTCTTGAAGGTCAAGATGCCCGAAAACGAAATCATCTGGCCAAGGTCGAGATAGGCACGTGCGTCGTCACGTTCACCCGTGAAGCAGTGAATCACACCGGGATGGCCGCGGCCTGCCTCGGTGAGGATCTGTTTTGCGTCCTCGTGCGCGTCACGGATGTGCGAAATGACGGGTCGCTGCAACCGGCGGGCGAGCTCGAGAAAGCGGCGGTAGGCGTCGCGTTGAACGGCGCGGGGCGATTGATCGTAGTGATAATCGAGCCCCGTTTCCCCGATGCCCACGACGCGAGCCGCCTTCCCGAGGCCCTCGAGCTCAGCCCAATCCGCCTCGGTCATGCTAGCTGCGTCGTGAGGGTGTACGCCCACGACGGCCCAAACATCCGCTTCCGCCGCGGCCAGCGCCACGGCTGCCCGGGCGGATCGGGTGTCGTTGCCAGCACCGATGCAGACGAAGGCGTTCACTCCGGCCCGTCGGGCGCGATCCAGCACCTCCGGCAGCTCACCGGCGTAATCCTCGAAGTCGAGATGGCAGTGGGTATCGATGACGGGAAGCACGAAGCGAAAATAGCACTCCCGCCGGCCCCGATCTGCTCACCCTGAGTTCGGCCCTTGCGTTTGCGGCCGCGTACCTCTAAGCCGCGTTTTCGGGCTGCTCGTCGGACACGAGTTGGAAGACACCCGGGGGCTGTTCGATCACGAACAACGCCAACCCAAGACGGCGCAGCAAACGATCTGCGGACAGCCCAAGGGATTGGGCGAGGTTTTGGGCTTGGCGCGCGTCGATCCGGGGGCCACTCAGGCGGAAAAGATCGATCAAGCTTTTGTCTTCCTCCGAAAGCAGGAGGGGCTCCGGATCGGCCAGGCGCACGTGACCCGTGTCGTCCACACGGAAGCGAGGCACCTGTCGGCACAGCGCCTCGAGGACCGACAGCGGAGGCACGAAAGCCGAGGGGCGCCGCTGAAACACCGCGCGCGCCAAGGTGGCCAACGAAATAGGCGCCGAGACCGTGAGCACCTTCTCGATGCTGCGGACCAACCGGGCGTCATCACTCTCGAACCAGAACCATCCGGTGGCAGGCACGAGCCAGCGGAAGCTTGGGCGCGCGCTCACCACGGTTTTCACGAAGTCGAGTCGGTCCGTGCCCGCTTGCTCGGCCAGGTGTCCGAGCCTCGCGAGCCCCCATGAGACCACCGTGCGTACGGCCAGTCCGTAAACCCTCTGTGTAAGTGCCAGATCTGCTCCCGGCACGGCCAGACAGACGTCGCCTCGTCTCAAGATCGAGTACGGGATGGGCGCTTCCACGAAGCGGCTCGCGCGTTCAATCTGAGCGAGCGATATCTCGCCCCGCGCGACCCCGTGGGCGCGCAACGCCTCCAGGATCATTTGCTCTGATGCCGGCGCCATTTGCCCGATGAGTTCAATGGCGCGTTCGAGCAAGGGGGTCGGCGGTCTTGGCCACAGGCGGGGTCGTGCCACCAGGAAGGGGGCAAGCTCGTCTTCGAGCAGCGTCGGCTGCTCGGGGGGTTGGCTGGCCGCTTGCCGCAACCGAACCGCCGTGGCCACTGCGTCTTGGAGTGACCGCAGACCGAACCCCGGAATCGCCAGCAAGCGTCCCACGGTCCAGGCGCCCTCGAGGGGCTCGTGGAGCACGGCTCGTTCCAGCGCGTCGCGCACCTTGGGGGGCAAAGGAATGTCCCTCAGGATCTCCGCCGGCGACGGGGCAGGGCGCATCAGGAAGTCGGCCGGCGGTCGACGGAGGGTCGACGCCGGCATCGACCTGGACAGCGATGCGAGCACCACCGCCGTCGTCGCAAGCGCTGCAGACATGCCCTCCAACTTAGAAGGCGTATGTCTCCGATAGGTTTCCTCGGAGCTAAAACCCCGTAAACCAGTGTCGTTGCGCGCCTTTGCGTGCGAAGCGGGGGTAAGGCGGCGACCGAATCAGAGTCGCGCGGCCACTGAAGCGGCGCCCAGAAGGCCCACTGCCGGGTGGGTGACGATGAAGCATGGGGTCTTCGCCACCAACGGCTGAAAGCGTCCCTTGGCCTCGAAGGCCTGGCGGAAAACACCGTTCGTCATCACCGGAATGATGCGCGGTCCGATGCCCCCAGCGATGTAGACCCCGCCCGTGGCCAAAAAGGTCAACGCCAGGTTGCCCGCAAGTCCGCCGAGGACTGAACAGAAAAGATTGATCGCCATGACGCAAATCGGATCCTTGCCGTCCATGGCCTGACGCGCGATCACCGCTGCGGGATCCTCCACCACCATCTGGCCTTTCGTTTCGTCGGCCACCAAGGGGCGCAGCGCGGGCTCGCTGGTGAGGAAACCAAAAATGTCCGAAAGCCCCTGTGTGGAGAGCACGCGTTCGTAGGAAACGCGCCCGTAGCGCCCGGCCATATAGGTCATCAGTCCCGTTTCGAGGGCGGACCGGGGCGTGAAGTCCACGTGGCCACCCTCGGAGGCGATGACCTGGTACCGGTTGTCGGCGGGAGACCAGAACAGGAAGCCTTCACCAAGGCCCGTGCCCGCACCCATCACCACGATGGGGCCCGTGGGGTTGCGTTCACCTCCACCGACCGGACAAAGGTTTTCGGGCCCGATCACCGTAACTCCCAAGGCAGCTGCCTGAAAGTCATTGAGCAAGGCCACTTTCTCGATCTTGGTCTTCGCCTCGATCTTTCGGCCGTCGACGAACCAGGGCAGGTTCGTCACCCGGCACGTGTTGTTGTCCACGGGGCCTGGCACGCCAAAACAGGCGCGTCGCGGCTGGGCGTCGGGGCCAAGCGCCTTTCGCACGTCGTGAAGGAACTTTTCAACCACGGCGTCGAGAGAGGCGTGGTCTGCCGAGGGGTAGGCCCGCTCGAAGAAGATCTCGTTGTCGCGCAACAAGGCGAGGCGGCTGGTGGTGCCGCCGATGTCTCCGGCCAGAACGGTCACGTGAGGCTCCTTTATCGGGTCGTGGGGTGGTCGCTCAACCGCCCCTTGGCCGTCTACGATAACCCGTTCCGGGACATCGCGCGCGGCCACGAGCGCCAGGTCAGGGCTCGCTCGCTTTTCCGGCAGCTTCGGCCTGCTCGAGCGCCGTGATCTTCGCCACGCGGTCTTGGTGTCGTCCGCCCTGGAAGGGCGTCTCCAGAAACACGTCGAGGGCAGCCAAGGCGGTGTCGGGGGCCAGCAGGCGCTCGCCCAGGCACAGCACGTTGGCGTCGTTGTGGGACCGTGAGAGGCGGGCCGCTTCGATCGAGAACGCATCGGCGGCACGGACGCCGTGAACTTTGTTGGCGGCGATCGCCATACCGATCCCAGAGCCGCAGGCCAGCACGCCCAAGGTGCCAGGGTTGTCCCTCACGGCGCGACCGACGGGGGCGGCGTAATCGGGATAGTCGCTACGGTCGAAGGTGGGGGGCCCCAAGTCGACGATCTCTACGCTTGCCTTGCTGCGCAGATGCATCAACACCTTCTGCCTCAAGTGGAAACCGGCGTGGTCGCTTGCAACGAAGATCTTCACGACGTGGGGCACAATGGCAGGAAGAGGATAGCCTGGCAAGTCCCGGCCGCTCTCTCGGCGAACGCAGCCTACCGAGCACAAACAAAGACCGCCCAGCCGGATTCCTCCGGTCTGGGCGGTGCCTCACGATTGACCTAAAAAGGGAAGTTTAGATCTTGTCGAGCGTGGTGACGATGAACTTGTCGATCTTGAACCCAAGCTCCCGGCGCTCGATGCGCACGGAGACCGTGCCAGCCTCGCTCACGGTGAACGAAGAACCCGAACGCACCCAGTCCCATTCACCGTGTTTGTTGTGGTACACGGTGCCAAGCTTTTGGCCTTCTACGCTCAAGAAGAGCGAGTTGCTGTTTTTGTCCTGCGCGTAGCTGTTCAAGAACACCCAGTAGGTACCGGGCTTCGAGAGGTACACGTCATAGAGCGCGACGGCACCCTTGCCCTCGGCAACGCTTGCAGGCGCCCCCGAGCCCGTGACCTCGATGATGGTCCCGTTCTTGTTCCACTGAGCCTTGTCGCCGTTCTTGAAGAAGTCGCCGCTTTCGGCTTCGACGCGCGCCTCGTGGGGATCGACGACGGGGGTACGCCCGCGCATGACCGTGGGTGGCGGAGGCGTGACCGGGGTACGCCCGCGCATGACGGTGGGTGGCGGAGGCGTGACCGGTGTGCGCCCGCGCATGACTGTCGGGGGTTCGACGGGCGTTCGCGCTCTGGTTACCTCGCCCCGCACTACGGTCAACTGGTCGACAAAGTCCCCCGCGCGTCCCGTAAATCCAGCGAAGTAGCCGCTCTGGAAGGTGGCCGTCATGGAGCTTCCCGTCGCGGTACCCGCCTGGACGCAGCGGTTCTTCGACGTGCAAATGGTCAACTGGTTGACGACCCAGTCGGCCCGGGCGCTAACGGAGGACACCACCTCGTCGGCGTCGAGCAAAAGCCACGCGGTGTTGTCACCGCCGGAGCCCCCAGCCTTGCCCGTTCTGACCCGACTCGTGAAGTCGCTGTTCCAGTGGTAGACCTCGATCGAGTCGATGTAGAGGCCGTACCGGATCGCAATGCCCGCAAAAGCCGACCCGTCCTTGGTAAGCGAAAACGGGGAACCACCCGATCCGCCAATGGTTTCGCCGCTGGAAAGCAAGCCCTGCGTAACCAGCTCGAGCCCATCTTGGGATGAGGTATCGAGAACGTTGTCACCCTGGAGCGGCGCGTCGCCCTTGACGAGCTCGTAGCCGTCGGGGATGGGATCAGAGATGGGTGCGAGGGAGTAGGCCTCGACCTCAGGTCCACCGCAGCCAGCCCACAGGGGGGCGAGCAGGAGGCCACCAAGGGCCGCGTACGTCGTCATGCGTTGTTGTTTCATGGTCGTTCCTTATGACAGAAGTTCGACGAATCTCCTAGCATGGCTATAGCGTTTTGTGGACAAAAGTTGCGTCAAATGACGCTCGTGCTCGTTGCGCCTCAAGTTGAACGGGGGCGGGGCGTGGTGTATCTCCGCGCGTCGCCATGATGATCGCTTCTTGGAACGTGAACTCGGTGCGCGCGCGCCTGGATCGGGTCATCGGGTGGGTGCACGCGCGCCGGCCTGACGTGCTGTGCCTTCAGGAGACCAAAACCAACGACGAGGAATTCCCCGCGGACGCGTTCAGGGACTTGGGCTACCGGTGCACGCTATACGGGCAGCGCACCTATAACGGCGTGGCGCTCCTCTCGAAGCTTCCCGTGACGGAGGTGGTGCGAGGGTTCGGCGACGACGATCCCGCTTGCCGCTTCATCGCAGGACGCGTGGGAGGGGTGCTCGTGGCCAGCGTCTACGTGCCCAATGGCCAGGCGGTGGGCAGCGACAAGTTCGCCTACAAGCTCGCGTGGCTCGGCCGCTGGCGCGCGTGGCTCGATGCTCACGCGAACAGAGGCGACCTCATGGCCTTTTGTGGCGACTACAACATTGCCCCGGATGACCGGGACGTTCACGATCCGGAAGCCTGGAAGGACCAGGTGCTTTGCCACCCTGCCGAACGAGACGGCCTGGCGCGTATCGTCGACTTTGGGTTAGAAGATGTCTTCCGGCGCCTGCACCCGGAGCCAGGGCTTTACTCGTGGTGGGACTACCGGCAGCTGGCGTTCCCGAAGAACCGCGGATTGCGCATCGATTACGTGCTTGCCTCGGCGCGTCTCGCCGCCTCCTGCACGAGCGCTTTCATCGACCGGGAAGCCCGCAAAGGCAAGTTGCCGTCCGATCACGCACCTGTCGTCACCGAGTTCGCGCTGTGACAATCGGAGCGTCCGCAGGGTCCAAGGGCGCGAAAGCCCGACCCCTTCTGACACCAGGTGTTGACCCGGACCTTCCCAAGCAGTACTTTTCCACCCCCTAAATGGCCCGCGAAGAGCATATCGAGTTCCAAGGACGCGTGATCGAAGTTTTGCCCGCGGGCAGTTTCCGAGTGGAACTGGAGACCGGGCACCAGGTGCTAGCGCATCTTGGTGGCAAGCTTCGTAAACACCGTATTCGTGTCGTTTTGGGTGACAAGGTCACCGTGGCACTGACCCCCTACGACCCCACACGGGGGATCATCGTTTACCGCGGCTGAGGGTGGCCGCGAGCGGGAAACCCTATCGGGGGCGGCAACGGGAGGGCGGGTTGCGGATGTGCCAAGTACGAGAAGGCTCTGAGGGTGTTCGGTAAGTTTGCGAACGCCGCCGTGTGGATAGGCCTGGTCGCCGGGGCGTTCTTCGCTGGCCGTGCCACCGCCGAGTCCGAAAAAACCTCCGCTCCGGGCAGCGGTGTGGTTACGCCGCGTCCCGTTGCGGCGCCTGAACTCGAGCCTCCGGGGGCCGTGACCCCGAGTGAAGCTCCAAACCCCGCCGAACTGCAAGCCTCCGTGGCACCGCTCGTGGCGCGGGTGAAGCAGTCGGTGGTGGCGATACAGACCTCCAAGGTGATCCGCCGGGTGGTGCGGGAGGACCCCTTCACCCAATTTCTGCGCGAGCGCTTCGGCGGCGGGGACGCTCCTCCCGAACGCCGAGAGACCCAGCGCAGCTTGGGATCGGGGTTTCTCATCGACAAAGAGGGCACCGTACTCACCAACAACCACGTCGTGGCCGGCGCGGACGAGGTGATCGTGATCCTCGACGACGAGCGCAGCTTTCCGGCCAAGGTTCTGGGCGCCGATCCCTTCACGGACGTGGCCGTGGTGAAAATCGCCGAGCCGCCTGCGGATCTCCGCCCGGCACGTCTCGGCAACTCCGAAAAGGTGGCCGTGGGCGATTACGTCCTGGCGATCGGAAACCCGCTCGGCCTGGGGCAAACCGTGACCATGGGCATCGTCAGCGCGAAGAACCGGTCTCTCGGGACGAAGCTCGGGGACATCGAGCCCCGGTACCAGGATTTCATCCAGACCGACGCGGCGATCAACCAAGGCAACTCGGGAGGGCCGCTCTTCAATTTTCGCGGCGAGGTCATTGGCGTCAACTCGGCCATCTTGAATCCCGCTGTGGCAATGAACGTTGGTTTCGCCATTCCCATCAATTTGGCCCAAAACGTCGCCACCCAGCTCCAGGCTTCCGGGCGGGTGGCCCGAGGATATCTCGGCGTTTCGTCAATCGATCTCACGCCCGACCTGGCGCGCCAGTACAACCTCGACCAGACCTCGGGCGCCCTCGTGACGTCCGTGGTGGAGAGCTCGGCAGCGGCCCGTGCCGGTATTCGGCAGAACGACGTCATCGTCGAGATCGGTGATAAGTCGATCGACCGCCGGAACCAGTTGGCTCAGGCGATCGCGCAGATCGAACCAGGCAAGACGGTGAAAATCGTGTTCCTGCGCGGAGGGCAGCGCTTCGAGACCGAGGCGGTTCTGGAGGAGAAAGCCTCGGGCGAGGAGGTACTGGGCATGCGCGTCGTGCCGCTTTCGCCCGAGGAAGCCAAGCCTCTCGGCATTCGCCCGGGTCAGGGCGTGCGCGTGGTCGACGTGGACGCCAGTGCCTTTACCAGCGGCGAGCTACGCCGGGACGACCTCATCCTCGCCGTGGACCGCACGCCCGTGACGGTCCCGCTGCTCAAGCGGCTCGAGCAGGTGTTGCTGCGAGGGGGCTGGGGCCGCTTGATCGTTCAGCGGGGCAACCGCCAGTTCGTACTTACGCTGACGGGCTAGCCAAAGCGCACCGGTGCACCCGTGGAAGCGACGATGGCCGCGTCCGAAACGAATGGGGCACGTTCGACGCAAATGAAGTGATCGCCTGCAGGATCGAAGACGCCGAGGTCGGTGATGACCCTGTCCACGCAGGCGAGCGCCGTGACGGGAAGCGAGAGCGTCTGTACCAGCTTGGCAGCACCCTCCTTGGCCACGTGTGTTTGGAGAACCACCACGCGTCGGGCCCCCGCGGCCAGATCCATGGCGCCTCCCATGCCCGTGACCATCTTGCCCGGCACCGCCCAGTTCGCGAGATCGCCCGCCACACTCACTTCCAGTCCGCCCAGAATCGCAAGGTGTACGTGGCCGCCTCGGATCATCGCGAAGGACAGCGCGGAATCGAAGACGCTGCCGCCGGGCTCGATGGTGACCGTTTGCTTACCGGCGTTGATCACCTGGGGATCGAGCTCGTCCTCGTAGGGGAAGGGGCCCATCCCCAAAATGCCGTTCTCCGAGTGAAGCGTGACACGCACGCCGGGAGGCACGAAGTTGGCCACCAACGTGGGCATGCCAATCCCCAAGTTGACCACCTGGCCATCGCGCAGTTCAGCTGCGGCTCTGCGCACCATGTCGTCTCGTGACCAGCTCATGGCTTCACCTTTCTTGCGGGGGCGTCCTTGGCCGGGTGGTGCGGTGTTCGATCACGTTTTTGTGGGCGGTCGCCTCGAAGATACGGTGTACGAAGAGGCCCGGAAGGTGGATGTCGTCAGGGTCGAGTTCGCCCCGGCCCACCAGGCGATCCACCTCGACCACGGTGACCGTGGCCGCCATGGCTACGAGTGGGTTGAAGTTCCGGGACGTTCGGTAAAATCGTAAGTTCCCATCGGGATCGCCCAGAGCGGCGCGTACGATCGCGAAGTCGGCACGTAGGGGGCGCTCGAATACGTGGAGACGCCCGTCGAACTCCCGTACCTCCTTGCCCTCGGCCACGATGGTGCCAACCCCCGTGGGCGTGTAGAAGCCCCCGAGGCCTGCGCCGCCGGCGCGGATGCGTTCGGCGAGCGTGCCTTGCGGGTTCAGCTCTACCTTGATCGTTCCCGTGAGGTACTGAGCTTCCAGGTCTGGGTTGCCGCCGATGAAGCTACAGATGACGTGGCTGACTTGCTGCTGCTGGAGCAACACGGCCAGCCCCTGGCCCTGGTTCCCGCAGTTGTTGCTGATGATGGTCAGACCCTTGACTTGCCTTCGTGCGATTTCGGCAATGCAATGTTCGGCGTTGCCGCACAACCCGAATCCTCCCGCCATGACCCGCATGCCGTCGGACAGCCCCTCGAGCGCTTCGCGCGCGGAGGCCACGAGCTTACCCGAGCCTGCCTTCGTTAGGTGTTGACCTGCACTCATCGCATGCTCCCTTCGCGCTGTCACGACTGGCTGTTACCCCCAGATTTGATCCAGGGCGCTGCCCAGATGCGCGAGCCCCTCCTCGAGCTCTTCTTCGGAAATGACGAGGGGTGGAGCGAGGAAGACGAGGTTGTCGCGCTTGAGCACGTGAAGGTGTTTCTGCCGAAGCCCTGCGGCCAACTGCTGCATGCGGGCCGGGTGGGCGGGCCTGTCGCTGCCGGGCTCCCGCAGCTCGATTGCCCAGAGAAGGCCCAAGCCGCGTACCTCGTGAACGAACGCGCGCGCGCGTGCCCAGGTGAGCAGGCGCTGCGAGAGCCACGCTCCGAGTTGCTCCGCTCGGGCAATGAGGGATTCTTCCTTGTAGGCGTCGATCGCGGCCACGATCGCCGCGCAGGTGAGCGGATGCGCGTAGCTGGTGAGGCCACAGCGCAAGGGGATTTGGTCGAAATGCCGTGCGATGCGCGGGCTTACCACCACGGCGCCGCCGGGCGCATAACCGGCGGTGAGTCCTTTGCCACAAACCAAGAGATCGGGGGACGTGTGGTCGTGGTCTACCGCGAACCATCGCCCCGTCCTGCCGAAGCCGGATAACACTTCGTCAGCGATGAAGAGAACCCCGTGGCGATCGCAGATGCGGCGAATGTTCTGATAGTACCCTGCGGGTGGGGGCTCCACGCCGTTGGCGCCCACCACGCCCTCGAGCAATACGGCAGCAATGTCGTCCGGCCCTTGCGCCTCAATGAGCTCTTCGAGACCGCCGGCCCCCGGCCCTACAAGGTAGGGATCATCCCAGGGAACGCCCACGGAAACCCCGACCTCGAACCCCAGGCGTCGGGGATCGCCTGATAGGGCGAGCATGCCGAGCGTGGCGCCGTGGTAACTGCGCGTACGGTGGATGATCTTCTTGCGACCGGTGACCTGCAGAGCGATCTTGACGGCGTTCTCATTGGCTTCGGCGCCCGAGAGGCAGATGAACACCTTGCCATCGGCCAAACCAGGGGGCGCGATCGCGAGCAGCTTTTCGGCGGCAGCGAGTTTGTCGGGGAAAACCGAGGCGGGGCTTACCACCAGGGCCCGCTCGGCGGCCGCCACGAGGGCCTGGCGCATGCCGGGATGTCCCTGCCCCAGGTTGGCGTTCCACACCATGCTGCCGAGGTCGAGCCAGCGGGCTCCATCGGCTGTCTCGAAGCGGGCGCCGCGCCCACCGGTAATGCTGAGGGGGACGGCTTCGTTCTGGGCGCTCCAGGTAAACAACGCCCGCCCGTTCTGCGCGGGCGCTGAGGAGACGGAGGGGGAGGGGGGTGTTTTCATGAGGCGTCGGTCGTCACGGCCGTGAAGATGCTGGCGGCCTCTTCTGCCTGCGGCTCCGTGATCACGAGGGGAGGAGAAAGCCTTATGGCCTTGTCGCCGCATTCCAAGACGAGAAGACCGCGCCGAAAGCAAGCCTGCGCCACGCGGGCGGCCTCGGCTGCCGAGTTGAACTCGACGCCGATCATCAAGCCGAGTCCGCGCACCTCTTCCACCTGCGGTTGGCCCATGAGCTTTTCGGTGAGCCGGGCCTTGAGTACCTGTCCCACACGCTCTGACGATGCGACCAACGTGCTCTCGAGAAGGTCCAACGTGGCGAGCGCCGAGGCGATACACACAGGGTTGCCGCCACAGGTGCTGCCATGGCTTCCGGCCGGCCAGGTCATCACACGCTTGCGAGCCAACAAGGCACCGAGCGGCATGCCCGAGGCGAGTCCCTTTGCCAAGGTGAAGATGTCGGGCACCACGCCAAAATGCTCGGCCGCCAGCATACGCCCCGTGCGTCCCATCCCCGACTGCACCTCATCGAAAACCAGCAGGATCCCGTGCGTGTCGCACAGGGCTCGTAGCTTCTCGAGAAAGCTCGGGTTGGGCACCACGTACCCGCCTTCGCCCAATACGGGTTCAACGACGATGGCGGCCACGTCGTCGGGGCTCACCGTGCGCTTGAAGAGTTCTTTCTCGATGAACGTGGCGTCACCGTAGGGCGCGTGAAAAACGCCGGGCAGAAGGGGGCCGAAGTGGCGGCGGTACTTCGACTTGCTGGCGGTGAGGGAGAGCGATCCGTAGGAGCGCCCATGGAAGCCCCCGCGGAACGCGATGAAGTTGGGGCGGCCCGTGTGGTGGCGGGCCAGCTTCATCGCGGCTTCGACGGCCTCGGTTCCGGAGTTCGTGAGAAAGGTCTGCCAGCCGGACGCCTGTCCTGTCGCGGCTTTCTCGAAGCCGTCGGCGATCCCTCCCAGGCGCGCGGCGAGCTCTCCGTAGCCCGGGTAAAAGAAGTCGGTGCCGCAGATGTGAATCAGCGTGCGGGCCTGGCGTGCGATGGCATCCGCCACCGTGGGATGACAGTGCCCGGTAGAGGCCGCGGCCACCCCGGCCTGCGCATCGAGGAACACATTGCCGTCGACGTCCTCCACCATGCAGCCTGAGGCGCGGGCGACCATCAACGGGTAGACGTGGATGAGTGAGGGCGAAAGGAAGGCCCTTGCTTCGGCGATGCGCGCGGCAGCTGCTGGGCCGGGGGGCGGCGTGACGATCTTGACGGGCGATGCAGCCAAAGTCTGGAGTTCTGACATGGGTTTTTTGCTCCGGTTCGAGGAAGCTAGTCCACCACGGTGCGACTCTGCTCGCGTGCGTAACAGCCAAGTGAGTACAAGCCACCGATGTTTCTTCCCGTCGACCCACTCCCTTTCCACCCCCCGAAGGGTTGAACGCCCGGCCAGGCGCCCGTGGTGGCTCCGGCGGCGCGGTTCAGGTACACAACGCCGGCTTCGATCTCGTCGACAAAGCGATCGAGCTCCTCCTGCCTGCGGCTGAAGCACCCCGCGGTAAGACCCAGCTTCGTGTCGTTGGCAAAACGCAGGGCCTCATCGAGGTCGCGCACCTTGCGGAGGTGCAACATGGGCACGAAGAGCTCGTCCTTCACCAGCGGGTGATCTTCGGGAAGACCCGTGAGCAGGGTGGGGCGTGCGAACAATCCAGCGCCGAAAGTCCCTTCGGTCAAGCGCGCCCCTCCTTCGAGCACGGCGCCTGCGCTTCGTGCAGTCTGAGCGTAGCGCTCGTAGTCTGCCAGGCTGCCTTCGGTGGCCAAGGGCCCAAGGAAGACCTCGCGTTCAACCGGATTGCCTATGTCGCTGCCGTTGACTTTGGCCCGCAGAGCGTCGATGAAGTCGTCGGCGATGGCCTCGTGGACGTAGACCCGGGAGCATGCGCTGCACTTGTGCCCGTTCATGCCGAAAGCAGCGCGGTAAACTCCCAGGACGGCGCGTTCGAGATCGGCGCTTTGCATGACGATGGCCGGGTTCTTCCCGCCCATCTCGACGATGCAGGGACGCGGAAAATCGGGAGCGAATCCCTTGTAGAGCTGGTGGAAGCCCACGTCGTACGATCCGGTGAACGTGACGCCTCCTACCCGTGCGTCGTTGAGCAAAGCTTCGCCGAATACGCGTCCGCTGCCGGTGAGCACGTTCACTACGCCTTCGGGGAAGCCTGCCTCGAGGAACAAATCCATCAGCGCGGCGCCTGTGATCGGTGATTCGGACGAAGGCTTCGTGACCACGGTGTTGCCCATCAACAACGCTGCCGCGGCGGGTGCCCCCAGCAAGGCGTAGGGAAAGTTCCAAGGCGAGATGACAGCCCACACGCCGTAAGGTCGCAGCACGCTCGTGTTCGTGTCAGAGACGCTCAGTCTGCCCATGGGTCGTACGAAGCCCTCGGCTTCCGTCATGCGGTCCACGTAGTATTCGATGAGATCGGCCGTTTCTTCCACCTCGCCAAGAGCCTCCGCGCGGTTCTTTCCCATCTCGACGATCATCAACGCCGCAAGAAAATAGCGCCGCTGCCGAATCAAGTTCGCCACGTCGCGAAGCCTCGACGCTCGTTCATGCCAGGGCGTGCGGCGCCACCCGGGGTATGCTCGATGTGCTGCTTCGATGGCGTCGTTCGCATCCGATCGGCTGGCGCTGGCGGCGTGACCCACGATGACGTTGCGATCGATGGGGCTGATGCTGGTGGTGGTGTTGCGCGTGGATCGTGTTTTTCCCGCGATCGAGAGCGACGTGGTTCGGCCGAGCATGCCTTGCACGTCGGCGAAGGCCCGCGTGAACGCGGCGCGGGCTTCGTCGTCATCAGCCGACAGCGTGACGTAAGTGACCTTAGACTCGCTGCCCATGTATTCAGCGTATGCCCAGGGGAGCGCAGCGGCAAGTCGACACACACGCGAAACGCTACGGCGAATTCGACGGCGGCCGGCAACGTCCGCGTGCACGGGTCGGATCCGCCGTAGGTCCTGGCCTCGGCGCAGCGTGCATCGTGTGCGATACGGGCACACCAAAATCGCTGCGCACCGCCGCGGTTTGCGGACGCCTGATAACGTGACGTTTCGCACGGCACTGTGGACAAAACAGAGCCAAACCAGCCCACGGAAACCAGAGGATCTGCGCGCTTGGCAACATCGCACGCGAAGCGTCTTTTGGCCGTTGACACCCAGGGAGCGTCTACCTATTCTCAGCGCCCTCGCGGACGTCCCGGGGGGATTAATCAGAGCAATGACTAAGGCAGAGCTCATAGAGAGGGTGGCAGCGCGGAAGGACCTTCCCCGCGGGTTGACCAAGAAGGCCTTGGCCCAGCTGGTGGATGCCGTGTTTCTGGAGATGGGCGACTACTTCATCCGAGCCCGCATTGGCAAGTCACCGCCTCGCTTTACCTACCCGGGTTTTGGGACCTTCACGAAGCGCAAGAAGAACGCGCGTACGGTGCGAAATCCTCAGACGGGTGAGCCCATCGTGATCCCCACGCAGGCAACGGTGTCGTTCACCCCCAGCCAGGACCTTAAGTCACTCATGAACGAACTCGGCCAACCTCGCCGAGCTCGGCAGCGCTGAGGCCACGCGGATCCCCGCCTGTCCCAGATATGGCTTCGGGAGGCGCTCTCGTTCTGGCGCAAGGTCGTGCAGGGACTAAACTGCAGCCTGATGGTCCTCTCGCAGCGCCCTCCCTTCGTGTATTTTCGACGACGGCTCCGGCGTGTTCTCGTCGGAGCGAGCCTTGCGGTGCTCCTCGCCCCCGCGTTGGCTTGGGCGAAGCCCTTGGGCTTTGCCGTCATCGATCCTGAGCTCGAGCGTGGGGGAGCCGCATCGTCCTCGCAGATCGACGCGCTGATGCGCCGAATGGAGTCGGCAGCGGGCCTTCCCGCGGGAACCTTGCGGGGGCAGGGCTTCAACTCCTTCGAGTCGGCCGAGGCTCAGCTCGCCAAGGGACAGGTCGCGTTTGCCCTGGCACCAGCGTACGCTTTTGCGAAACTTTGGAAGCGCGGCGGCGTTCAGGTCATGGGTTATGCGGGAGGGCTCGATCCGAAAGCGAAGACGTACAAGCTCGTCGCGCGCTCAGCCGATCCGGTCGGCCCCGCGATCCATCAGCACCCTGGCTTGCGCCTGGCGACGAAGGAGCGGGATCTCCAGTGGCTCAACGTGGTGTTCGACGGATTGTTGAACCCGACGAGGCATTTTCGCGAGATCGTGCAGACCCAGTCCGAGGCAGAGGCGCTCGACGCCGTGGAGGCCGGCAAGGCCGATGTCGCCTTGGTCTGGGCGGAGCATCTCTCTCGGCACAAAGCGCAGGTGGGGACCAATCGTCCGCTACGGATTGCGTACACGTCGGGGGAGTTTCCGCCGCCTGCATTGCTCACCTTGCGGGGGCGTGCCCCGGGTAAGTTGGTCAAGGCCCTCACAAAGGCACTACCAGAGGTGTGCAAAGGACAGGACCACATCGACGTTTGCGCTGACCTGGGCTTTTTCTCCCTGGTCGTCGGCCCTCACGAACTGCATCCGCACGCGGCGTATAAATACGACAAGTACAAGATGTAGCGGCCCGGAGGTCACGGGGGCCCGCGCGCGGGCGCCTCGGATTCTGTAAACTCCGCGCCATGGTGCAGAGCTCAACCCAAGGACTGTTCATCGTCCACGTATTCGTTCACGTTCTCCCGGAGCACGTGGCGGCTTTTCAGCAGGCGACGCGCGTCAACGCGGAGGCCAGCGTGAAGGAACCCGGGATCGCCCGCTTCGACGTGCTCGCCGATCGTGACGATCCAACGCGCTTCGTACTGGTGGAAGTGTACCGCGATGCCGCAGCCCCTGCGGCCCACAAGGACACTGCGCACTATCAGGTGTGGCGCGATACGGTCGCGCCGATGATGGCTTCACCCCGACACAGCCAGCGGTTCACCAACCTTTATCCCGGCGACGACGGCTTCTGACAAGGCCACCTGCGATGTCGAACGTCGAGCCGCTGCCTTCCTTTGAGTTTGCCTGCGCCGCTCGGGTGGTGTTCGGTGCGGGCTCCCTGGCCCGTTTGCCCTCACTCGTGACGGGCTTGGGCGCATCGTCCGTGCTCGTGGTCACAGGCCGGAGCACGGCACGGGCTGAGCCGTCGCTCGCCGCCTTACGGTCGGCAGGCCTGGCCGTGGACACGTTCTCGGTGCGGGGCGAGCCCACCGTGGAAACCGTTCGAGCGGGGGTGCTTGCCGGCCAGGGCTGTAGCGCCGTGGTCGCCCTGGGAGGCGGCAGCGCGATCGACGCGGCCAAAGCCATCGCGATCCTCCTCACCAATCGCGGCGATCCTCTCGACTACATCGAGGTCGTCGGCCGGGGGTTGCCTTTGACCCAGCCGTCGGTGCCCGTCGTGGCGGTGCCCACGACGGCGGGCACAGGGTCGGAGGTCACGCGCAACGCCGTCTTGGGGGTCCCGGAAGCCAAAGTCAAAGCCAGCATCCGGTCGCCCTTCATGCTGCCTGCCGTGGCCCTCGTGGATCCAGACCTCCTCGAAGGGGTGCCTCCCCAGGTGGTGAGGGCGAGTGGCCTCGACGCCCTGGCACAAAACATCGAACCGTTTTTGTCGGCCGCCGCCAACCCCCTCACCGACGCCCTGGCGCGGGAGGGCATTCGCCGCTCGGCCCGTTCGTTGAGACGCGCCTATTTCAGCCAAGGCGAGGCCTCCACGCGCGACGACCTCGCCTTGGCGAGTCTGCTCGGCGGCCTCTGTCTGGCCAACTCTGGGCTGGGGGTCGTACACGGCTTCGCGGCGCCACTCGGGGGCATGTTCGATGCGCCTCATGGTGCCGTCTGCGCCGCGTTGCTCGCTGCCAGCCTGGAGGTGAACCACCGGGCCCTGCAGCAACGCGCACCCGAACACCCGAGCCTGTCGCGGCTGGCCGAGCTAGGCGCGCTGCTCGGGGGTAAGCCGGATGCGCAGGCCGCCGTAGCCTGGGTGAAGGCTTTGTGCACCGAGCTCGACGTCCCGGGGCTCGGGGCGTACGGCCTGCGACCAGACGACCTTTCCGCTGTGGTCGAAAAGGGGCGCAACGCGAGCAGCATGAAGAAAAACCCGATTGTGCTGACAGACGCCGAGCTCACGGAGATCCTCGAACGTTCTTTGTGAGGCTCTCCTGGCAGGTTTTGCCGCGCTTGCCCGCTGTTTTCCATTTCTCACCCTGAAGGCGCTCGTGCTAAAGAGCCGCGCATGTCCAAGCACGTAGGCATCGTTGGATGGCGCGGCATGGTGGGTTCCGTTCTGCTCGACCGCATGATCGAAGAGCGGGATTTCGACCACGTCGAGGCACATTTCTTCTCCACGTCGCAGGCCGGTCAACCCGGTCCCCTCGTGGGGCAGAAAGCCACGGGCTCGCTGCAAGACGCCACCCAGGTGGCGGCGCTCGCCAAGATGGACGTCATCATCAGCTGCCAGGGCGGCGACTACACGAAAGAGATGCACCCCGCGTTGCGGAAGTCGGGGTGGAAGGGCTACTGGATCGATGCGGCCAGCACGCTGCGCATGGACCCGGGGGCCGTGATCGTGCTCGATCCGGTCAACGAAAGCGTCATGCGAAAGGCGATTGCCGCTGGGGTCAAGGATCTCATTGGTGGAAACTGCACGGTGAGTCTCATGCTCATGGCCACGGCCGAGCTGTTCCGGCAGGGCTGGGTTCAGTGGGTGAACGCCTCGACCTACCAGGCGGCTTCGGGCGCAGGCGCCAAGAACATGCGTGAGTTGGTCGCGCAGATGCGCTCCATCGGTCACGCAGCGTCCGACTTGGTGGACGATCCGGCCGCCTCGGCCTTGGCCTTGGACAAGCGCGTAATGGAGACCCTGCACGGGGAGACCTTCCCAAAGAAGGAGTTTGGTGCACCGCTTGCGGCGAGCCTCATCCCATACATCGACCGGGCGGTTGACGACGGTCAGACTCGGGAGGAGTGGAAGGGCATGGTCGAGGCCAACAAGATCCTCGGCACGAACCCGGCCATTCCGGTGGATGGCGTTTGTGTGCGGGTGGGCGCCATGCGGTCGCACAGCCAGGCGCTGACGATCAAGCTGACCAAAGACGTTCCTCTCGACGAGGTGAACGACGCGCTCGCGCGTAGCAATGCGTGGGTCCGCGTCGTCCCCAACACAAAGGAAGACACGCTGCGGAGCCTCAGCCCAGCGGCGGTCAGTGGTACCCTGGACGTGGCGATCGGACGCGTCCGGAAGATGAAGATGGGCAACGACTTCGTGTCGGCCTTCACGGTGGGTGATCAACTCCTGTGGGGCGCGGCCGAGCCTCTGCGCCGCACCCTGCGCATGCTCATCGACTGACCGTCGATGGTTCAATCGTAGTACCCATCTACGAACCAGTGGCCGGTTTGCCGATCCTGGTGGAGCCGGTAAAGTGCGCCATCCGAGGCATGGACGTCCCAGTAGTCCCGGCTCCAGCCCTCGTCTTTCCACCAGGCCCCCGCCGCGCGGTAGGGGCCTGCCGCTACCAGAACGCGTGCGCTCAGCTGGGGCCCCCGGATGGCGGTGGGGCCGTCACGGCCCATCAAGATCTCCACGGGGTGGGGGGGACGGTAGCGGCGCATGCCAAGACAGGGCGTCGTGGCTGCGTGGTCACGGGCTTTTCCGGCGGCCCCGTGGCTTACCTGCGGCTCTTTGAGGGGGGGGCCCTGTCCTTGCCACTTCACCACGTGGCAGAGCTCTTCCTTGTAGCTATCGGCGGCAGCCGGGGCGCCCACGTTCTCGGGGCCCACCAGCGCGGCCAGGCGGGCCAGGGTGGCCGCCATACGTTCGGGTGCGGGGCCCGCAGGACGTAGAAAATCGAGCTGAACGGGGCGTACGCAGGCGGGTCGCGCCAGAAGGTCGGCCCCTACCACGGGCGAAAGGGGGGGGCGTCGGGCGATGTCGAGGCGCAGGAGTTGGAGCAAGGTTTGTGGGTCCCGGGTAGGCGCCCCCAAGTCCACGTCGCGTACGTCGAAGCCCCTCGGCTCCAGACGCAAGCGCACCGTCACGCCGCTACAAGCCAAATTTCGGCAGGCCAGGCGCGTGAGCACCCGATCGACGAGGCCCCGCAGCACGAATGCCAGCGGCTCGAGGGTCTCGATGGCAAAGTCGAAAGAGCTGCCCTCTTCCACGGCGTCGGGCGGTAAACGGGGCGTGAAGGGTTCGTCGTCGCGACCCGAAGCCAATCGGTGGAGCCGGGCGCCGACGTCTCCCAGGCGCAAAGCCACCTGGTCGAGGGGCAGCGCCGCCAGGTCACCCAACCGACGCAAGCCCCATGTGTGCAGCCGTTCGAGCAGCTCGTCACGCTGTCGTGTAGCGGACGCGTCGGTGGTGTCTTCATCTCCCGTGGGCCACAGGGCTGCAAGTCCCGTCTCGAGTGGCAGGGGCGCCAAGAACGCAGCGGCAGCCGTCGCCCTGTCAGGCACCATCACGTGATCGCCCGTGGTGGCACGGCTGGCCACACGGGCCAGGCCCGGGCTGCCCGCCACGGCCACCCGAACGGAAAGACCCAGGTGCGCTGCCCGCCCCGCCACCGCGCGCATGATCTCGCTTTCCCCCCCAGGGTGCAGCTGCATCAGATCACCGACCTCGAAGAACACGCGGCCGGGTTCGCTTTGCACACGGGGGGCGAAGCTGAACCCCACGTCTGCCAACGCGGCTTGTGCGGCTTGCGTGTCGGCTTCGCTACGCACCTGCACCTCGAGCCGTGCTTCCGTATGAGCACTGCCCACGGCGCGTGCCTGGTGCACGGTGATCCCCTTGCGAATGCCCGTCTGTGCCGCTGCGGCGGTCATCCCCACCACGCGGGCTCGTTCACCGGGGCCGGCGGCCAAAACGATGGCTTGCTGCCGTTGCTGCAGCCACTCGGGCGACCGACGCAGCAACGCCTGCAAGGCGATCTGGGGGGCATAGACACAGGCGATGCGCATGACGTGGGTCCCTGCAAATCAGGCGAGTGGCCCCTCTGATGAGCAGGGCCCCGTGAGCCTGTCTCATGCCGCCACCTGGTGCGGAGGGTGGCGTGGCCACGCAAGGGGCAGGGGCCTGAAGGTGTTGGCAGGATCCAGACCCGCTCCCTGGACGGCCCGCTCGAGGTGAAGCCGCGTGTGCACCTCGAGCAGAAGGGGGGAGGCTTCGGGATGTGCTCGAAACACCGGTCTGCCCGGATCGAGCCTCAGTCCGACACGGGCCTGCAGCCCCTGTGGGCGAAACGGGCTGCTGAGCACGACGGCCGTACGTTGGACGGTGGCCGTGCGCTTGAGCCGCTGCCAGGCGGCCGTGGGCACCCGTACGGGGAGATCCCCGAAATCGATTGCCAGCAACCCAAACCCTCCCGCCGAGAGCACCAGATCGGCCGCAGGGAGTGCCTGGCTATCGTGGCAACGCACCCACAACAGACGCTCGAGCGGCACACCCAGCGTTTGTGCCCAGCGTGGATCCAGGCCTCCGCCCACATCGATCAGGGCGGCCGCCTCCCCCGCCGCAAGAGCCTGGGCTATCGCCAAACATAGCAACGTGGTTCGGCCGCTCCCCCGAGGCCCTGCCAGCTCACTCAACGCCCCCCGAGGCCATCCGCCTCCCAAAACGTCATCCACCGCCGCCATGCCCGTGCCCAGCTTTCCTCCCGATTCCGCTTCTCGTCGCTCCAAGACCCGCGCCGGGACCAAGTGCGCGGCGAGGGCCGAAGACCAAGTTGCCATGAAGCTCATGGTAACTGTTCATTTGTTCAGGTCAAGCCTGGCGCGCAGGCATTCTTCCAGGGCTTCGAGATCATTGACGAAGCCGTCGCCCCCGGCCTCGCTCTCCGCACGTGGAGCGCACGCAGGTGCGCAGCGATCCGAGGCGCTACGGTTCGCGCAGCGTTTTGGGACGGCCCCCGCGGGCCATCTGGCGCAGGGCGCGTAACCGGTCGAGATCCTGATCGGTACGGCCCGCGAGCTCCCGCCAGATCTGCAGCAGTGTGGCCAGATCGGAGAGCCGGGCGCCTGTGAGTGCGTCGACGGGGAGATCGCGTTCGAGGTAGGCCATATCTGTCTCGGGGATCACGGCCACGCTTTCCAGGGCCGCGATCCCATCCGCGAAGGCACGGGTCTGGCCGCTGCCAAAGACGGCCTCGGAAAGGTGAGCCCCGAGCGCCTGAGACAACGCGTGATGGGCGCGCAGGTACGTCGTGGGGCCCGGCCGCTCGACAAAGGCTTCGACGCTCGGCAGACAAGCCTCACGCCCCGGGGGCGGGAGCAGCCGAAGGACCTTCACCGCATGAGCATGCAGGCGGCAGGCGAGTCGATCCTGGGCCAGCCCCGGGTTCATCGCGACGCTACGGTGGTGATGGGAACCAGCAAAACCTCGATGCGGCGGTTCAGACGGCGGCCCGCATCGTCGGCGTTCGACGCGCGCGGATGGTGCTCGCCGAAGCCTGCCGCCACCACACGATCGGCGGGCACCCCCGCCGCCATCAGCACCCGCGTGACGGCGAGCGCCCGGGCGGTGGAGAGATCCCAGTTGCTGGCAAATCGCCCCGGGCGAATGGGCTTGTCATCGGTGTGGCCTCCGATGAGGGCCATCTGGTTCGGCTCGGCCTCGAGCAGGCGGGCGAGGGCCTCACCCATCTGCTGCATCAACTGCTCGCCTTCGGGGCGCAGAGCGTCCGCCCCGGAATCGAAGAGCACCTCACCCTGCAGGATCACCTTGTCGCCTTCGATGTCCACCACCCCCCGTGGGGCCAGCGCCCGCAGCCGGCGCTCGATGCGGGCCTTCTCTTCCTTGAGGTGAGTGAGTGCCGCATCGGCGGCGCGGAGGCGGCTGACCAAGCGATGTTGCGCCACGAGTGCGATCAACATCAGCAGCACCACCGCCGCCAACACCAGGGTAACCGCATCGACGAAGGGCGGCCAAACGTTGACGGGGAACAGGCGGCGGCGCGACAGGCCGGCTCTCACGAGCGTGCCTCCTGGATCTCCGATGCCTCTGGCTCGCGCGACAGCCGCACCAGGCTGGCCAGCCGTTCGAGCCCATCGCCCACACGTTCGAGTTCCGCCAGCACCATGGCCGAGCCGTGGGTGGCGTCGCTCTGGGCGGCCAGCAGCGCCACCTCGTGGGTCATGCGTTCGAGTTCCGTGGTCAGCGCTGCGAGCCGGGGTCCGAGCGGAGCCAGGGTGCCGTCGAAGGCCTTGGCCGCGTCCACTAGGCGCTCGGCGGCTTGATTGAGCCGCTCGCCGCTCTTCACCGTCGTTTCGCCGAGTCCAGCGACCACCTGCGCGGTGGCGTCGGCCAGGGCCTCGGCGTGCTGGCGGGCGGTCTGCGCCAGGCTTTCCATCGCCTCTCGACCACTCTCTGAGAGGCGGGAGGCCGCCTGGGTCAGGCTCTCGCCGTGAGCTGTGGCGGCGTCCGCCAAGGCTGCGACCGCCTGCGCCTCGCTGCGGGCTACCTGCGCGGCCGCCTCCGCCAGGAAAGCGCCTTGCTTCGTCGCCAGTCCGGTCAAGGTCTCCACGACCTGCCGTTCACTGTGCGCCACCTGCGCGGCCGTCTCGTGGAGGGCCTCGGTTTGGCGTGAGGCGGCCTCGGCCAAAGCTTGTACGGCGCGCTCTTCACTGCGCGCCACTTGCGTGACCGCTCGTGCCAGCGCTTCGCTGACATGAGTCGTGGTCTGAGCCAGGATCTCAGCGTGCGCGTGCGCGGCCCGTGCCAAGGCCTCCGAGGTCTCGGCCGAGGCGCCCTGCGCAACCTCGGAGATCCGTGTGGCCATGGCTGCCATCGCCTCCACGTTCGAGGCAAGGGCTTGCTGCACGTCCTGGCGCCCGGCGGCCTCCCGGGCGAAGAGGGGAGACAAGGTCGCACCGAGGGCCGCCGTGGAGGCCTCCACGGCATGCGCCGTTTCCACCATCACAGTGGCAGCCGTCTCTCCCAGGGTCTTCGCCACAGCCTGCTTCTGGCTTTCGAGACGCTCCGTGAGACGTGTGACGGCTTGGGTCATCTGCAGGAGCTGCTGTTGTGTGGCCTCGCTCAGCCGGTCGCTGACCTGTGCCGCCAGCGCGCTCACGCTGGTCTCGATCCCCGCGGCCGTCTTCGCCAGAGTGGCCGCGCTGCTCTCGCCGTAGGTGCTCACGGCGCGGCTGGTGGTTTCTGCGGCCCCTCCCAGCTTGGCCGCAAGCTCGACGAAACGTTGTTCCTGCGTGCGGTTCAGGGTCAGCGTGGCTTCACTCAGGGACTCAGCGACCGCCTTGGCGATCTGGGTCTCCATGTGCGTGAGCGCGGCCACCGTGCGCTCGGCGGCATCTTCGGTACGGGGCCAAAGCGCCGGAACCAGGTGGTGATGGGTCAGGTCTTCCAGGGTGGCAAGCGCCTGCTCCTCGTGCAGCACCAGATCGCCCTGCGCCAGCGAGAGCGCCAACGTCACCACGATGGCCACCAAGCTGGCACCGAAGGTCACATGCAGGCCCGCCAACGGCGCAGCCAGGAGACTCAGGGTGTGGTTTGCGCTTTCCTCGGACAAAAGAGGCGCCACTTTGCCCAGGGTCTCCATGAGGCCGGCGAACGTACCCACGAGGCCCACGAGAACGGTGGTGGCGACCAGATAGCGCCCAAGGTACGCGCGGCTGGCTTCCTGTGCCGCCGTGGCTTCGGCCAGGGCCCCGAGGTCCGGCCGAGCTCCCGCCGCCTTGATCGCCTCGAGCCGGGCGCGCCGGCCCTCGAGCAGGCTTCCACCGGGCGGGGAGGCTGCGAGCTGGACGAGCTCCTCGTGAATGCGCCGGCGGGCGAACGCCAGGCTCGCCATGCCCACTACGGTGATGATGCCCAAGGTGGCCACGGCCAAAACACCCAAGACCAACCCGGCTCGAAGATAGGTGGTCCAGGCCAGCCCGGAGGCCACGAGCCCAACAGCCGCGAGTAGCCCTGACAGCCCCCAACGCACACGGCTGAGCGACAGCTGGGCCGCCCATCGGACCACGCGACGTTTCATGCCCACCTCCGCGCAAGTTCAGCCAGGGCAGGGCCCACGTCGAGGAAGGGGCGGCCGCCCGGCAGCAGGAGCTCGTCTGAGCCTGTTTCGGACGTGCCCGGCTCGCCCTCCACCTGACGGGTACGCACCCGGATCAGCGCAGGCAGGCGGCTCTCGAGCAGGGTCACCACGGCCAGGGCGGTCCGCAGGGCCCACAGGGCCTCGGTGGCCAGGGCCACGACGTCAGGGGTTCCCTTGCGGACCGCCCGACGGAGTTCGTCGCGCGCTTGCAACAGTGCGTCGCGGGTCTCCTCGTCGATGAGTGCCATGGATCCTGTGCGTTCCCAGGCCCGGGTCGCCAGGGAGAGCGCCTGGGGAAGCCGCGCGTCCACCTGGGACGCCATGCGGACGAGCAGCTCACGAACCTGACGGCGGATCGCTTCGGGCGTTGGCCCGAACGGAAGCTCCGCCTCGGGCTCGGCCACCACGCGCCCCCGCCATGGACCCTCGCTGCGACGGGGCAGAGGGGGCAGTGCGGGCGTGCGGGCGGGTGTTCCCGGCAGGGCGGTCACCATGCGTAGTAGATCGAGGAGCGGTCGGGTGCGAATGAGGGCACGCACGTTAGGGGTGAAGGTTCCGCCCTGTCAACCCGTTGTGGGCGTGAAAGGAATAACGGAGCAGTTACCCGGCTTTGTCGGCCCGCCAGCGGGAGCCCGAGACGCCTCAAGGGACGCAGGCGCCGAATACGTTGTAATCGGGGTTGGTCAACCTTTCGCAGGTTCTGCCCTGCGCGCAGGTTCCCGGGGCGTTGAGCCGGCAGAGGGGACGACAGCTGGAAACGCCTCCCATCGTGATGCAAGCCAGCCCCGGGAGACACGAGCTGCTGTCGGTGCACGGGGCGCCATCACCCTTGGTTCGCTCGGGCGCCACGCAGTCGCAGTCGGTCACCTCTCCGGGGTACACGAAGCAACGGAGGCCCGTTGCGCAGCCCACCTTTGCCTCGCCAAGGGGATCGCAAGGCTGGGAACAGATCCGAACGCCCGTCGGGCGGGGGGGATCCGCACAGATGATCTCCGTAAAGCAACTGCCCCCCGTGGGGCAGTCGAGGTCCATGTCGCAAAAACGGCGGCATACACGAACGCCACAGGTGTCCGAAAAGCACTGTGAACCGGGGGCGCACTCTCCGGAGCTGCAGAGCTCACCGGGCTGCTTGGCGCCGGCCGCCACACACTGCGACGCCGGGTCCCCGTTGGTCTTGCACGAGACGCCACACGTGGCGTTCGTCCCACAGGCGTTGGCCGAAGCCGGCGTGCACGTGAGGTCTGGAAAGACGTTGGTGGCATCGGGGCTTGCCCCGTCGGCCGCGCCCGCGTCGGTTTCGGCGGGCGGCAACTTGCCCTTTTCGACGAGGACCGTCGTGAAGGCCTCGCGGCCAGGCGCGATCTTCACGATGCCTTCGCCGTATCCCAGCACGGTCCCGCTGCCATCGAGTGCCGCAGCCCCAAGGACAGCGTTTCCCGTGAGGGCATCGGAGAAGCTGACCGACAGCGTGACCTCACGGGTGGGCAGGAGGTCGAAGGTTGGTGAGGGCCGCGAGGCGTAGGTCAGGGTATCGGAGAGCAGGCCCGTGCTGAGCTCCAGGCGCACCGCCGCGACACCGGGGATGGTCTGACCGGCCGCAGGCAGCAGCCTGACCACCACGAAGGATTTTCCCTCCGTACAGGCCGACAGGAAGCCCAAAAGCAGCGAGAACGCCAGCACGAGGCCGCCGAGCCGCCTTGCTGGTGCTCCGCGACGACGCGAAGCGCCGAGTGCCACTTCAGTTGCGGAACGCACGCATGTCTCCCAGGTCGGTTGCAGGTGCAGACTCGGAGCCTCCCGCCACGAGCACGATGGCCACGGTGGTGACCACCACGCCCGCCACGGCCCCCCAGAACCACCACGTTTTCACGACGGAGCGGTCACCCTCGTTTGCAGGACGGTCAAGGCTGACACCGGGCTCGGGTGGCCGCGGGGACAGGTCCAGTGGCTTTGGGTCAGGCGCGCCGTGGGGCGTGGCTTCCTGCCCAGGAACGACGACTTGCAACGGAGCCAGCGCGCCGGTCTCCGCAGCGGCGGGGGGCTCGACAGACGGTGCGGCGAAAACGGGCGCCCCTAGGGTCACGAGACCCAGGCACAAGGCGCCCCACAAGAACACTTGACGCATGATTCACCTCGACGCCCGCCCCCGGGGGCCGAGCGCTTTACTCTTGGACGCGCTCCCACGTGGCCGATTCAAGGTTCCACACGAAATTGTCCTTGTTGAAGGTCAATTTCACCTCGCTCTCGGCGCGACTTCCGTCGGGTTGGTAGTTCACGAAGATGCCCTCGTAGGCGTTCTCCGTGCCCTCGACGGGGCGCAGCTTGAACATCTCGAGGTTGGCCGGCAGCCCGACGAGCTGGGACAGGATCTTTCCTTCGTCCACCAGGACGCCTACCACACCGCCGCTTTGCACCTTGAACTGCACCACGCGGGAATCCATTCGGCCCGAAATGACGACCAGCTTGTACTTGGCGCCGTCGAGTTCCTCCCTCGGCAGTGGCACCGCAGGGGCACTCGCGCAAGCGGCGACGAAGCTTGCGCAGAGGGAAAAGGCAGCCAGGACCCGAAACGCTCGTTGTGCGATGTTCTGCATGTTTTCCCCCTACACCGGTAAGGCAACCGGGGTCAAGAGGGACGCGCTGCGCGATTCCCTCCGACCCCGGTCCGTCCGGCGTGGCCGGCGCCTAGTCGTAGTACTCGTTCCCGAGGTGGGTAATGAGATCTTCACCGCGGAGGTGCCGAAGCGTGTTCTTCAGCTTCATGAGCTGGATGAAGATGTCGTGCTCGGGGTAGAGCCCCTCGGGCGTTTGCGGCGACTTCCAATAGAAGGAGAGCCACTCCTGGATCCCCTTCATCCCCGAACGATGCGCCAGATCGAGGAAGAGGGCCAGATCGAGGACCACCGGTGCTGCGAGGATCGAGTCGCGGCAGAGGAAGTTCACCTTGATCTGCATCTGGTACCCCATCCATCCGAAGATGTCGATGTTGTCCCAGCCTTCCTTGTTGTCGCCGCGCGGAGGGTAGTAGTTGATGCGAACGACGTGGTCCAGCTTGCCGTAAAGATCCGGGTAGAGGTGCGGCTGCAGGATGTAGTCGAGCACGCCCGTCTTCGAGACCTCTTTGCTCTTGAACGACTCGGGGTCGTCCAGCACTTCACCGTCTCGGTTGCCGAGGATGTTGGTGGAGTACCACCCCTCGACCCCCAGCAGGCGGGCCTTGAAGCCCGGAGCCAGGAGGGTCTTTAGGAAGGTCTGGCCGGTCTTGAAGTCCTTGCCCGTAATCGGAAGCCCCTTTTCCTTGGCCAGTTCGACCAGGGCGGGGGTGTCCAAGGTCAGGTTGGGCGAGCCATTGGCGTAAGGAACGCCCGACTTGAGCGCCGCGTAAGCGTAGATCTGGGAGGGCGCGATCTCGGGATCGCTCTCGGCCAGACCCTTCTCAAAGGTAGCCAAGGTGCGGTGGCAAGCTGCGGGCTCGCGGTAGACCTCGGTCGAGCCACACCACACCATGACCAAACGGTCGCATCCGTTGGTCTTTCGGAAGGTCTCGATGTCGGCGATCACCTGCGCGGCAAGATCGGCCTTTGACGTGCCGGTCTTCATGTGGGTCGCCGTCAGGCGCTTGACGTACTCCTGCTCGAACACCGCAGGCATGGGCTTGATCTCCGAGAGGAAGTCCTTGACCTGCCCCAGATGTTCTTTGTTGAGCACACCCGCGTGCGCTGCAGCTTCGTAGGCATTGTCGGGGAAAAGATCCCAGCCACCGAACACCAAGTCGTCGAGAGAGGCCAAGGGAACGAAGTCCTTGATGGCGGGCGTCCGGTTGTCGGTGCGCTTGCCCAGCCGAATCGTTCCCATCTGAGTCAGTGAGCCAATTGGCTTCGCCAAGCCTCGTCGCGTGGCTTCCACGCCTGCCATGAAGGTCGTGGCAACGGCCCCCATGCCCGGCATCAGGATACCCAGCTTGCCTTTGGCGGGGCGGATGTCGACTGGAGCTGCAGAATTCGTCAGCGGCATTTCTTTTCCTTGTTCCTTCGTTCTCAATGACTCGTCGATGTCGAAGGTGTTGAAGATTCAACACGTCGAGCTTACGCCCGGGCCTTATAGCAAAATTCGAGCCAAGTGGCTGCTTCTGGGCACCTCCGGCGCCTTACCGATGCCGAGGGGGAGTTATCGGTTTCAGGGATGAGGGTAAGTTCTCGCGAAAATGTCGCCTCCGCGCGTCCGCGGAGGGGCCCTCGGGGTCCCGCAGGAGCTTGGCGCAGAGCGCGCAGAAGCGCTTGGCAGACAAGGGAAATGTGGTAAAAAGCTGACCCTTCAAACACCACACGTCGGGCGAGGCCATCGGGCGTGCCGGGTTTTCACCCGGTTCCGCATGGCCAATGACCCCGACGGAGGCACAACGCGAAAGGCAGAACGATGGAAACGACTGAGAACACCGCCGGTGGAGCCGCGCCGAATCCGATGGCTTCGATCGACAACCCGATTACGCTGCGCGAGCTGATGGAAGCCGGCGTTCACTTTGGTCACCAGACACGCCGCTGGAACCCGAAGATGAAGCCCTACATCTTCGGTGCCCGCAACGGCATCCACATCGTGGACCTTCAGTATTCGGTCAAGGCGTTCCGCCGCGCCTTCACCTTCCTGGTGAACACCGTGGCTTCCGGCAAGCCGGTACTCTTCGTGGGCACGAAGAAGCAAGCACAAGACATCATCCGGGAGCAGGCCCAGCGCTGTGGCCAGTTCTACGTCACGAACCGTTGGTTGGGTGGAACCCTCACCAACTTCCAAACGGTGAAGGGCTCGATCGAGCGCCTCAGGTCTATCGATAAGATGGCCACCGACGGAACCTTCGAGCGCATCACGAAGAAGGAGACCATTCAGCTCACGCGCGAAAAAGAGAAGCTCGAGCGTGCTCTGGGTGGCATCAAGGACATGGGCGATTTGCCCGGCGCGGTTTTCATCGTGGACGTCGTGCGGGAGCACATCGCCGTGGACGAGGCGCGCAAGCTGGAGATTCCGCTCGTGGGCGTGGTCGACACGAACTGCGACCCCGACGTCATCGACTACGCCATCCCTGGCAACGACGACGCCATTCGCTCGATCAAGCTGTTCGCCACGAAGGTCGCCGACGCGTGCATGTTGGGGCAAAAGCTGGCCCGCGAGCGCGCCGTGCGTGCTCAAACGGTACAGCCCTCCGACGACGGCCAGACGATCCGCGTGTCTTCGGGTGGCGAAGGTCCAAAGGTGGAGATCGTGTCCCGCCGCCGTACCGACTTGCCGGCTCCCGAAGCGGCTGCGTCCCCCGAGGGCGACGGCTCGGGCGGCACCGAGTAATCTCGCGCGCGCACGGTCCCGCGGCACCTCCTGCCCGCGGGGCTCGAGCGCCTGTCCTGCGGAGCCCCGGGGCGTTCGATACGAGCGCCCCGGCGGTGAACCGCTCGCATCAGATCCCCATTTCGATTCCCGATAGATCTCTGAAGGGAGAATTCCCATGGCCGAAGTTACCGCATCGATGATCAAGGACCTGCGTGAGCGCACCGGCGCCGGCATGTCGGACTGCAAAAAGGCACTCGTGGAGTGCGACGCCGACATGGAAAAAGCGATCGACTACCTGCGCCGCAAGGGCATCGCCAGCGCGGCAAAGAAAGCCGGGCGCATCGCCTCCGAAGGGGGCGCGTTCACCTATCTACACGGAAGCCGCATCGGCGTTCTTCTCGAGGTGAACTGCGAAACCGACTTCGTAGGTCGCGGCGACGATTTCCAAAACTTCGGCCGCGAGGTCTGCATGCAGATCGCTGCCATGCACCCGAGCTACGTGAGTCCCGAAGATGTGCCGGCCGAGGCGCTCGAGCGCGAGAAGGCCGTCCGAACCGAGGCGGCCAAGACCAGCGGCAAGCCCGAAGCGGTGTGGGCCAAGATCGTCGAGGGCCAGATCCAAAAGTGGTACAAGGACATCTGCTTGCTCGAGCAGGTTTGGGTCAAGGATCCCGATGGAAAGAAGACCATTCGTGATCTCCAAACCGAGCTGACTGCCAAGACGGGCGAGAACTGCCGCGTGCGCCGCTTCGTGCGCTTCGAGGTGGGAGAGGGCCTGGAGAAGCGGTCGGACGACTTCGTCGAAGAAGTCAAGCGTCAGGCCGGTCAGGCCTGAGTCGCTCCCAAAAGGGACAGGGCAAGCAGCCAGGACCAGCAGCCAGGACCAGCCAAGGAACGCACGCGGTGGGTAACGAAACGGATCTCGAAGGTTCATCGAACGTCGACCCATCGTCGGAGCCGAAGCTTCCGAAGCGGGGCCTGCCGCGCTTGCCCGATCCCGACCACAGAGGCCCACCTCTGGTCAAGGGCGTCAAATACCGTCGTGTCCTGCTGAAGCTTTCGGGCGAGGCCCTGATGGGCAACACCGGATACGGCATCGACCCCGAAATTCTTGGCCAGATGGCAGACGAGGTGATCGACGTCCACAGCTTGGGCGTCGAGGTCGCTCTGGTCATCGGAGGCGGCAACATCTTCCGCGGTGTCGCTGCCAGCTCGGTGGGCATGGACCGCGCCCACGCCGACTACATGGGCATGCTGGCCACGGTCATCAACTCGTTGGCGCTGCAGGACGCGCTCGAGCAAAGAGGCCTGAAGACACGGGTCATGAGCGCCCTCGAGATGGAGCGGGTCGCAGAGCCCTACATTCGCCGGCGTGCCATTCGGCACCTGGAGAAGGGGCGTCTCGTGATCTTTGCGGCAGGGACAGGCAATCCGTACTTCTCGACGGATACGGCGGCGGCTCTGCGTGCGATGGAAATCGGCGCGCAGATCGTCATGAAGGCAACGAGGGTCGACGGGGTCTACGACAAAGACCCGAAGAAGCACGCTGACGCTCGCATGTTTCAACGGCTGACTTATCTCGAGGTGTTGAACCGCAACCTCGCCGTGATGGACTCGACGGCCATCTCTCTTTGCCGGGACAACAATTTGCCGATCCTGGTGTTCAACATGACCAAGCCCGGGAACATTCGACGCGCCGTTCTGGGCGAGCCCCTGGGTACGAAAGTGGTGGAGGAACGCGCCAACATGGGTTCCGAAACCACCCCTGAGCCAACCACGGGAGAGGAGTCAAAAGACGATGATCAATGACGTTGTCAAGGAGCTGGAAGGTTCGCTGCACAAGGGGATCGAAAGTCTCAAGAAAGAGTTGACCAAGGTCCGTACGGGCCGCGCCAACACCGCCATCCTCGACGGGGTGAAGGTCGACTACTACGGAACGCCCACCCCCCTCAACCAGGTGGCGTCGATGACCGTGCCCGATGCACGCCTCATCACGATCAAGCCCTGGGAGAAGTCGCTGATCCCGGAAATCGAGAAGTCGATCCGCGCGGCGCAGCTGGGGCTGAACCCGAACTCGGACGGTGAAGTCGTGCGCGTGCCCATGCCGCCGCTCACTGAGGAACGCCGCAAGGACCTCGTGAAAGTCGTCCGCAAGATGGGCGAGGAGGCCAAGGTAGCCCTGCGAGGAGCGCGTCGCGACTCGAACGAGATGCTCAAGGAAGCTCTGAAGGACAAAGCCATCAGCGAAGACGACGAGAAGGCCGGACTCAAGCGCGTTCAGGACGCCACGGACAAGCACGTCGCGCTCGTCGATGAAATCCTGGCGAAAAAAGAAGCGGAGATCATGGAAATCTGAGCCCAGCGCCGGGAGCCGGCCTGCCTTTACACGACCGGGCTGGCGCCCAGGTCGTTTGTAGGGGCCGAGTTGACTCCGGGCCCTCGCAAGGAGGGGGAGCCCCGAGGTGGGCTCCCGATGGGCGTCGCGTTACAGCGCCGGTTCGGGAGCGCCGCCATCGGTTACGGCTGCGGTGACGCCGTCGAGCGCTGCGGCCGCATAGGTGACCTTGGCAACGTCGACCTGGTTCAAGGTCCATCGGATCGTGGTGCCGTCTCCCGCCAAAAGAGGTACGGGGCTAAAGAGATAGTAGGTCTTGAGGCCGGGCCGTTCGGGGGGCGTGCCCTGAGATTTCTTCCCCGGCGAGCCGCTGAGAATCAAAATCTTCTCGCCTGGCTGCAGCACGAACCCAGGATCGATCTGGCCAAGGACGGAGCCGCGTTTTCCTCGAGGCGCCACGATGACGTTCAGGCCGGCTGTGTTCACCGGGCTGCTGCCGTGGTTGGCCAAAACGAACCATTCTTCGTTGACCTTTTTCCGTTCCGAGGTGGCGTGGACTTCTTCGAAGACGAGGGGCATGGAACCTGTCTATAGTCCATAAGGCTGGCTGGACTCAACAGTCTGACGACACCATGGTTACCACGAGCCTCCGAATCCTCTACGCGGACACCGATCAGATGGGGGTGGTGTATCACGGCAACTACCTCCGTTTTTTCGAGCAGGGGCGGGCGGAATTCTTGCGGGACGCCGGAGAGCCCTACGCCGAGGCCGAGCGCGTCTACGGCATGCGCCTCCCGGTGGTGGAGGCGCTCGTAACCTACAAGGCACCCGCTCACTACGATGAGATCGTTTCGATCCATACCCGTTTGGTCGCCCTCGGGCGCGCGTCGTTGCGTTTCGCCTACGAGGTGACCCGGGGCGAAACGGTGCTGGCCCTCGGACACACGGCCCATGCGTGCGTCGACATGCAGGGCAAGGTACAAAAGCTCCCCACGTCGTTTGCGCAGCGGCTATCTTGCTGTTTCGAGGCGTGACCCCACGCGCCGCGACTGAACTTCGACCGAGCAGAAAGTGAGCCATGCCCAAGTTCAACGTCGAGATCCCGCATAGCCTGGACCCTGCCGAAGCCAAAACGCGGCTCGAGCGGGCGCAGAGCAAACTCGAAGACGAGTACGGCGCCAAATGTGCCTGGACCGGCAACGACGTGATGACAGTGACCCGCAAAGGGCTCGATGCCTCCGTGAGGATCGGAGCCGACCGTTTGTTCGTCGACGTGTCCATCGGCTTACTGCTGACCCCGATGATGGGTCCCATTCGCGACGGCATCACCGCCCGTCTGACGAAGCTCGTGAACGAGGCGGCCTGAGCCCCCGCCGGCTTCGGATACACCGGCTCGGGGGGCTTCAATTCCCGTTTTTACGGGTCAGCCGGCGCAGCCTTGCGACGGCCTCTTGCAACTCGACCGAGGTACATCCGGGACGCCCGCTCACCACCACGAACGCCGGAGGGCGCGTGCCTTCGGCATCCTGACCAAGTGGTTCGTCGAGGGGCGCCGGGCCAAGCCCGGGGAGGAGATCGTCCATGAGCCCCACGGCGTCCGTAGCCACCACGATAGGCGCCCGCTTGGCCTCTTCGCCCCTCTCCGGCGAGAGCAGCCCCAGGGTCTCGAGCACGCGGAGGCGGGCTGGGGCGTAGGCTCTCACGAGCAGTGCCCCCGAGAATTCCTCGAGCAGTTGGTCCCGCTCGCGGGGGCTCGGGAAGTGCCAGGGAGTTCCGCCATGCGAGATCGCAAGGACGGCTTGTCGCCGGTCGGCCACCTGGGCCAAGCGTTCGAGAGCAAAACGGCCCGCGTCGAGCAAGCGCTCCGCTCTGTCCGTCCGCTCCTGTCGCGCGGAGCGCAGCAGGGCGCGCGCCGCGGGATGGGCATGGCCCTCCGGATCGAAACGTCTCTCCGCGTAGGCCCGGGCAAAGAGAGGCCAGGGCGCCTTCAGTGCAAGCGGGATGGCGTCGAGTAAGGCCCAGGCCGCGCCTGCGGAGCCCGCCACGGCGAGGACTTCGTCAGCCGAACGGATGGCGGCGAGACGTTCCTCGGCGTCGTCGGGTGACGCCCAGTGAGGCAAGCGCTTTCCCTGTCCGAGCGGCCCCTGCGCCTGCGGCAACTCGAGGCCGGAAAGAGGCAGGCCCTCGGCGGCCAACGCACTCACCCACGCGGTGAGCGCTTCCCCCGCAGGGCCGGCGTGAAGAAACCCGCCGTCGGCGCCCGCTTGGGCCAGAAGCCGGGCCCAGGATGCAGGGGCCCCAGCGCTCGAGCGGACCAGGTTCGTACTGCCGAGAATGCGGCTTTCCGAGGAGGAGAGGGGCGAGGCGGGCATTGCGATGAGTCCTTGGCGGTCGAAGGGTCGACGGTCCGCTCCGGATCTCGGTGCGCGGCCGTGAGCGGGAGCATATCCGATGGTTCCGCGGCGACGCCCGTTCACACTTTCCCGCGACCAGCGCAAATCACCGCTTTCATGGAGGTTCTTGCCATGCGATAAAAGCGCCCGGAGGCTTTTCGGCCGGTCGTGGATGCGTGGTCCGGGATCGCCGCCGTGAGGCCGCCACGGCCCCCGGGCCCCTTCGCCATTCCGGAGACTCACATGCCAGGTTTTTCTTCGCGTTCCGCCTGTCGCCTTTCCACCCTGCTGGCCTCTCTCGGGGCTTCCCTTTGTGGGGCTTTCCTTTGGGCGGCGGCGTTCGAGGTGAAATCCGCCCACGCCCAGGACCTGGCCACCGCTCCGGTGGACTTGCAGGTCTTCCGGCCGGCGGTCGACAGCAAGGGCTTTACCACCCTGAACGCCTCCCAGATCCTCGCCCCGGGAGACTTCTCCTTCGGGCTGGTGATGACGTGGGCCCGGCAGCCGCTTTTTTTCGAGGGTTCCGGCGAGCGCACCTTCAAGGTCCAAAACCTCGTGACGCCCACGTTGCTCGGAGCGGTGGGTATCTTCAGCCAGAACCAAGTGGGCCTTCAGCTGGGCTTGACCCTGCCGCTTGGCATCATGTCGGGCCGGGCCACGCCCATCGACCCAAGAGACCCTGAGACAGCCAACGACGACGAGCAGTTCAAGTTCGACGGCCAGGGGCTCGGCGATTTGGGCATCCACCCGAAGCTGCGCCTCTCGAACGCCAGTCGCAACAAAGTGGGCCTGGCCGTGATCCCGACGGTGATCGTTCCCACAGGAAACAAAGATCGGTTCCTCGGCGAGGGCCAACTCATCCTCCAACCCACGGTGGCGGTCGACACCGAATTCGGAAAAGCAGGCCGCTTTCGCATCGGGATCAACGCTGGGGCCCGCATCCGGACGAAGGAAAACGCGGTCTTCGTCGACAACCCCGCCACCTTCTCGCATCAGGTCATGGGGATGAACGAGAACACCGGCCACGGCATTCGTCTACGCAACGAGCTCTTGGGTGGCTTGGGCATGTCGTTCGCCGTGGTTCCCGAGCAGTTCGACATCGTGGGCGAGGTGTATGGCCAGTATGGCCTCAACGCGAAAAAGCTCGAGGGCACCGACGAAAAGACCCTTCCGCCCCTCGCTGAGGCCGTGGCGGGGATCAAGCTGTACATGGCACGCAATTCGTTCTTCGAGGCGGGGGCGGGCTGGGGCTTCCTCAAGTCCTACGGCGCCGCCGAACGAGGCCGCATCTACGTCGGGTTCATCTTCGAGCCCTCGATCGGCGACCGGGATCGGGATGGCTACAAGGACGACGTCGACCAATGTCCCGACGATCCCGAAGATTTCGACGACTTCGAGGACCTCGACGGCTGCCCAGACCCTGACAACGACCAGGATGGCATTCTGGACGACGACGATTCTTGCCCGAACGATCCTGAGACCCGCAACGGCTACAAGGACGAGGATGGCTGTCCTGACGACCTCAACAGCGACCGGGACGGGGATGGCATTCCCGACGACGACGACCAGTGCCCTGACGATCCCGAGGACAAGGATGGCTTCGAGGACGAGGACGGCTGCCCCGAACCCGATAACGATCGCGACGGCATCCTGGACGTTGACGATCTCTGTCCCAATGACCCCGAAGACAAGGATGGCTTCGAGGATGTCGACGGTTGCCCCGACCCGGACAACGATCACGACAGAATCCTGGACAAGGATGACCACTGTCCGAACGAGCCCGAAACCTACAACGGAACGGATGACGACGACGGCTGCCCGGACAAGGGCAAGGTCATCGTACGCAAGGGCAAACTGGAGATTCTCGACAAGATCTATTTCGAGACCGACAGCGACGTGATCAAGTCGATCTCCTTCCCGCTCATCGATGCCATTGCCGCCACGATGAACGGCAACCCCCAGATCGAGCTCATCGAGATCCAGGGGCATGCAGACGAGCGGGGGGCAGACGACCATAACCTCGACCTGACCGAACGCCGGGCCGCTTCGGTGAAGCGGGCTCTCGAAGAGCGAAACGTGGACGGACTTCGCCTCTCCTCGCACGGTTACGGCGAGACGAAGCCCATTTGCCGGGAACACAACGAGGGCTGCTGGAGCCAGAACCGGCGGGTGGAGTTCGTCATTCTCAAGCGCTCCGACGAGTACCGGTTGCAGGGGACCGAGGGGCAGTAGAGGGGACGTCTGAGCCGAGAGCCGCCCTCCCGGGGGCGGCTCGCTGCGTCTGTAAGCTCGTTCACGAAGAGGGCATCCGGAGTTGGAGGCCCACCGGTGGACCCGGAGCGCTCAGGTGCGGGTTGCTGGTAGGACTTGGTGGGAGCGACACCCCCAAATCTAGCCAGAAACCCTTTAATTTCAGGTGGGAACCTTGACGGAGAAGGCTTCTCAGCTAGAAATCGCGAGCGTCAGCGGCGCGGGTTCCGGCAGTGCCAAAGGTCTTGTCTCAGCTCCCCAGGGAGAAAATTGACGAGGTCAGGGACCGGACCAACATTTCGGAGGTCATCGGGCGGCATGTCGAGCTCAAGCGTGCGGGAACGGGCAGCTGGATGGGGTTGTGCCCTTTCCACGCCGAAAAGTCCCCGTCGTTTCATGTCAACGAGCAGCGTCAGTACTTCTACTGCTTCGGGTGCGGGGCCAAAGGCGACGTGTTCACGTTTCTGCAACAGGTAGAACACCAGTCGTTCCCGGAGGTCTTGCGCGATCTCGCCCAGAGCGCCGGCGTCGAGCTTCCCGAAGACCGAATGTCTCCCTCCGAGCGCCGGGCTTTGGCGGAAGCGGAGACAGAGCGGAGCCGCATGTTCCGCGTGGTCGAGCTGGCCGTCGCTTTCTTCGAGACCCAGCTACAGACGCCCGAGGCTGCCCCGGCGCGGGCGTACCTTCAAAGTCGAGGCCTCTCGCCCGAAACCGCCGCACGCTTCCGGGTGGGGTTTGCGCCCGGGCGCTGGAACGCGCTCACGGAGCATTTGATGCAGGCTCATGTGCCCGTCGAAGTGGCGGAGCGCCTGGGACTCCTCGGGCGTAACGAGCGGGGCACTTACGACTTTTTCCGTGATCGGGTCATGCTCCCCGTGCTCGACAGACAGAAGCGGCCGGTGGGGTTTTCGTCGCGGCTGATGGACCCGGAAGCGAAGGAGCGAAAGTATGTGAACTCGCCCGATTCGCCGCTCTTCCACAAAAAGGAGCAGCTCTACGGGCTTCACGCCGCCCTCGAAGGCATGCGGAAAACCGAAACCGCCGTACTGGTGGAAGGAAACTTCGATGTGATGTCCCTGCACGACGCAGGCATTACCAACGCCGTAGCCCCCATGGGCACGGCGCTCACGGCGGAGCAGGTGCAGATCGTGGGGAGGGTGGCCCGCAAGGTGGTCGTCGTGTTCGACGGCGACACCGCGGGTGAGCGCGCCGCGCGCCGGGCGTTGCCCCTGTTCCTCGAAGCGGACGTGGACGGGCGGGTGGCGCGGATGCCCGTTGGGATCGATCCGGACGACTTCATTCGGAGCCAGGGCAAAGAGGTAGGGGCCAAGGCCTTCGCCCGGCTGGTCGACAACGCCCGGCCCATGGTGGAGCAGTTCATCGACACCGTCGCCCTGGAAGCCGACAAATCTGTGCCAGGTCGGGTGGCGGCTCTCGAAGGGGCGGCCGAGGTGCTGGCGAAGGTGAAAAACCCGACGGCGCGCGAACTCTACGCAGGTCGATTGGCCGCAGCCCTCGAGGTGGACCCCTACCAGGTGGCGCGGGCGCTGCGTGGGGCCGTGCAAGCCGGTCGCCGTTCCGGCGCACGGCCGGAAGCGGCCGGGGCACCTCAGGCGATCCCCGCCCGCAAGCCGCCCCGCAAGGCTTCACCCCTCGAACTCGAGATCCTGGCCCTGCTGGTCAACCGCCCCGATCTGGCCGTCTCTGCGGCCGCCGAGCGGGCAGTGACTCTGTTTACCGACGCCGGCGTTCAGGCCTACGCCCGCCGGGCTCTCGACAGCGTAAGGGCGGAGGGCCGCTTGGATGTGCCTGCCTGGCTGGACGCGGGGGACGAGGAGATCCGTGACGCAGTGGCCAAGATCGTGACGGAAGGCGTGCGCTACCGCTCCATGGAGCGGGCTGACCACGCACTCTCCGAAATGTTGGTCAAGCTTGAACTCGTGCACCTCGACGCCGAAGTCGCTATGGTTGCACGTCAACTCGAGGCCGCCCTGTCGCGGGGCGACGAGACCACGGGCCAATCTTTGACCCTGAAGCAGTTCGAACTCATCCGAAAAAAGCAATCGCTCCAAGAGGCTCACCTACGGCACTGAGATGACCATGATCGACATGCTCGACGACGACGCAGACGATATGACCGACGACGCTGGCGACGCGGACCTGGCGGCGGCTGCTGCCAGCAAGCCGGGGCGAAAAAAGCGCACGGGGCCGGAGGGGGCCGACGGGGATGTGGAGCGAAAGAAGCGCGAACTCATCACGATGGGCAAGGCGAAGGGCTACCTCACCTACGAGGAAGTCAACGACCACATGCCGGAAAGCATCGTCTCCTCGGACCAGATCGATGACTGGTTGAGCGCCCTCGGCGGAGAGGGGATCGAGATCGTCGAGAACTCGTCGTCCTCGATGAAGGTGGGGGATCGCGGCCTCTCCGAAGAAGAAAACGAGTCCGACGGCGAAGCCCGAGAAGAAGCCGAGGAGGACGAAGAGTACTCGAAGAGCAACGACCCGGTACGCATGTACCTTCGGAAGATGGGCTCGGTGTCTCTGCTCACCCGCGAGGGCGAGGTGGAGATCGCCAAGCGCATCGAGGACGGCGAGCGCCGGGTCCTGCAGGTCGTGTTGAACTCCCCCGTTGCGATCAACGAGATCATCGACCTCGCGGAGAAGCTCCGCAAGCAGAAGATCAGAGTCAAAGAGGTCGTGAAGGACGCTGATGAAGAGTCCGAAGACTTCGACGAGCAGTTTCACATCGAGCGTGTCTGCAAGGTCATCGACAAGGTCAAGCGCCACCAGCGGGAGATTGAAAAGCTCTTCGAGAAGGATGCCGACGGCAAACCGCCGACCGACGCGGTCAAGAAAAAGCTCAAAGGGCAGGTCGACAAGCACAAGCAGGAGATGTTCGAGGCTTTGCACGACCTGCGCCTGAACAAAAAGCAGATCGACCGCATCGTCAGCGTGCTCAAGAGCTACGTAGGTCGTATCGAGACGGCGAACCGCGAGGTGGGCGAGTGCGAGAGGCGCTCGGGCATGCCCCTCAGGGATCTCAAAAAGACCCTCAAAGAGCAGCGCACGTCCGATGTGCGCAAGAAGGCCGTGGCCAAAAAGCTGGGCCTCCGTGCGGAAGAGCTCGAGGACATGGCGCGCGTCATCATGAACGCGCAGAAGAAGGTCAAGACGGTCGAAGAGGAGACCGGCCTTCAGGAAGACGTCCTACGCGACACTGTCCGCGAGATCGAAGACGGTGAGCGGCAAGCCGAGCTGGCCAAGGCCGAGCTCGTCGAGGCCAACCTCCGTTTGGTGGTCTCCATCGCCAAGAAGTACACAAACCGCGGCTTGCAGTTCCTGGACCTCATCCAGGAAGGCAACATCGGCCTCATGAAAGCGGTGGACAAGTTCGAGTACAAGCGCGGCTACAAGTTTTCGACTTATGCCACGTGGTGGATTCGCCAAGCCATCACCCGCGCCATCGCCGATCAGGCCCGCACCATACGTATTCCGGTGCACATGATCGAGACCATCAACAAGCTCATCCGCACGAGCCGCTACCTCGTGCAAGAGCTTGGCCGCGAGCCCACGCCGGAAGAGATTGCGGACAAGATGGAGCTTCCGATCGACAAGGTTCGGAAAGTCCTCAAGATCGCGAAAGAGCCGATCTCTCTCGAGACCCCAATCGGAGAAGAAGAAGACTCGCACCTCGGCGACTTCATCGAGGACAAGAGCGTCATTTCTCCTTCCGACGCGGTCATCTCGATGAACCTGGCGGAGCAAACCCGACGCGTCCTTGCCACGCTGACCCCACGCGAGGAGAAGGTACTTCGGATGCGATTCGGTATCGGAGAAAAGAGCGACCACACCTTGGAAGAGGTGGGCCAGGACTTCGAGGTGACGCGGGAGCGCATACGGCAGATCGAGGCCAAGGCGCTGCGAAAGCTTCGTCATCCCTCGCGGAGCAAGCGGCTCAAGAGCTTCATGGAGGGCTGAGGTCCCTTCGCCCGAGTCCGCGGCTCCCGGGCCGTGTGCGCGGCGCGAGGCGGAAGACGGCCTGGACTTCGCGCGGAGACGAGGGTGCAGCGACGCTTCACGATCACGGTAGCCGGCGAGTCCTACGTCGTGGGGGTGCAGACCGCTGGCGAGACGGCCTTCGAGGTCACGGTGGGGCAGGCACCACCCGTTCGGGTGGAGCGCAGGGCGCGGGGACCAGGCCACAGTGCCTGGCACTGGTACGAGGAGCTCCAACCGGTCTGCGCCCGCGTGAGCGGCACGGGGGCCGATCTGCAGGTTGGCTTACGAGGCTTGGCGGTGGTCGCGCAGGTGGCAGACGGGCGAAAGTCGCTCCTCGCGAGTTTGGGCCTGGGGGAGGCGAGGGGATCCACGGGGCCCCTCGAGATCCGCACCCAGATGCCTGGGCGCGTGGTCAAGGTCCTCGTCAGCCCAGGCATGGTCGTCAGCCAGGGCCAGCCGCTGGTGGTGGTGGAGGCCATGAAGATGGAGAACGAGCTCAAGGCGCCCCGGGAGGCCCGCGTGACCCAGGTTGCGGTGACGGAGGGAGCTGCGGTGGAGGCAGGCGCTCGACTCCTCGTTCTCGAGTGACGAGGGCGACGCGGTGCCCTAGGCCGAAACAGATTCGGGACGCGTCAGCGCCGCGATGACGGACGCGCGCAACTCCGAAAATGACGGAGGGTTGTCGAGCGACGCGAGGGCTCCCAGGCTATTGCCTCGCCGCCGGCTCGCGGTCGAGTGCCCGAGTGCGATGAGCGGCACGGGGCGCTGCCCGTCACGGATGCGTCCAACGACGTCCTCGCCCTCGATCCAGTCCAAGTTCACGAGCGCCAAGTCGAAGAGGGCGTCGTCCTGCGGGTAGTAGGCGTCGTCCACATCCACCACCTTGCAGGCCACGATGGCGGCCATGTGACGCTTGAGCACGGCGCGTGCACGATCTTGTCCGGGTCCAAGCGCCAAGAGGACCTTCAGGCCGGAGAACTTCGACGCCATGTCGTCGATTAGCACGCCGTAGCTCTCCTCCGGCGTCTCCACCGAAATGCCCATGCCCGGCGGCTCACCCGGGGATGCTTGGTTGGGCCCTCGCACCCACGCAACCACCCCCGAAAGCTCGATGGTCTGCTCCTTTGGGGTGAGCAGCTTGAGATCGATACGGTCTCCCTGAGGGAGGGGGGTTTCCGTTTCGATGAAGAGTCCTCCGTGGGATAGATTCACCGAGTAAGAGACGAGAAAGGCGCCTGCCGAGCGATACCGGATCTCCAGCGCCACCCGGATGCGTTCGCTACGACGTGCGTGTTGCTTTTCGTCAGGTTGGGTCATGAGGGCAGGATGCGCCCGAGGATGCGATCCAACTCATCGAGAGAGTGATAGAAAATCTCAAGGTGCCCCGTGCCAGGACCACTTTCCACCACCCGCACCCGGGTGGCCAAAGACCGCTGGAGCCGCTCGGTCAAGTCTCGGGCCGCGGCCGATTGGCGGGCCGGGGCCACGGGGGGCGGTACCACCACGGGCCTGTCGGAGCCTGTGCGTGCCTTCTTGACCAGGGCCTCGACGGCCCGTACCGACAAGTTGCGGGCTACCGTTTGGCGTGCCAGCTGTTCCATGGCGGGTGGCGAATCCAAGCCAAGCAAGGCGCGGGCATGGCCCATGGAAAGTCGGTTGTCCACCACCATGGCCTGCACTTTGTCGGGCAGCTTGAGCAGGCGTAGCGCGTTCGCCACCGTACTGCGGTCTTTGCCCACCCGCCCACCCAGGGCGTCTTGCGTGTAGCCGAACTCGCTGATTAGCCGATCCAGGCCGCGCGCCTCTTCGATCGGGTTCAGATCTTCGCGCTGCAGATTCTCGACCAAGGCCGCCTCGGCGGCCTCGGTGTCAGAGAGATCCCGGACGACCACAGGCACTTCGTGAAGACCCGCCCGCCCTGCGGCCCGCCAGCGCCGCTCGCCGGCCACGATCTCGAACCCGCCTTCGGGTCTAGGACGGGCAAGCAGCGGCTGGATGATGCCCTGGGCGCGGATCGAGGCGGCAAGTTCGTCGAGCCGCTCATCGTCGAACGTCTTTCTTGGTTGGGTACGGCCGGGGTGAAGGTTTTCGATAGGCACCAAGCGCAATCCCTCCCGGGCGGCCTCGGGGCTCGCGGGAGCGGATGCTCCCAAGGTCTCTTCCCTCGTTGTGGCGCCGGCCTGCGGGATCAAGGCGGCCAGGCCTCGCCCTAAAGCCTTGCGCTTTCCAGGGTTCATGCGGAGCGCTCCTCGACGGCAGCGGCATGGGCCTCGCGTCTGTCGTACCGCCCCAGGAACTCGCGGGCTGCCTCGAGGTAGCTCTTGGCCCCCTTCGAGGCGACGTCGTAGAGCAAGATGGGTTTTCCGAACGAGGGCGCCTCCGAAAGCCGAACATTGCGGGGAATCGTGGACTCGTAAACGACGCCACCAAAATGGCGCCGCACCTCTTCCGTCACCTGCTCGGTGAGGTTTTGGCGTGTATCCACCATGCACAGGAGGATGCCTTCGATCGCGAGTCCCGGGTTGAGGGCTCGGCCCACCAGGTCGATCGTATTTTTCAGGTCGGAAAGACCCTCGAGGGCGTAGTACTCGCACTGGAGTGGCACCAGGACGCCGTCCGCGGCGCATAGGGCGTTGAGCGTGAGCAGGCCGAGGGAGGGGGGGGTGTCGATGAAGACGTAGTCGTAGCGGCTGGCCAGCTGGCGTAAGGGCTTCCGCAGCCGCTGCTCTCGGCCCTCACTGCCAACCAGTTCGATCTCGGCGCCCGAGAGATTTTGGTTGGCGGGCAGCAACTCCAAGAACGAAAGCTCGGTCTTCAGCACGACGTCCTCGATGGCGGCGTCGCCCAGCAGCACGTCGTAAACACTCGTTTGCACGGCGTTTTTCGGATGGCCGAGACCGGACGTGGCGTTGCCCTGCGGATCCATGTCCACGAGCAGAACCCGTTTTTCGGCCGCCGCCAAGGATGCAGCCAAGTTCACGGCGGAGGTCGTTTTACCGACCCCCCCTTTTTGATTCGCGACGGCGATGACCCGACCCATGTTGGGGCGAACGGTCCTAACACTTTCCAGACCCCTTCATCAACAAATCCAACTGCGAATCGCCCGAGGTCGCGAAACACAACCCCCAAGCGCCTCGCCGAGGCGCCAAAGTGCTCGAAAAAGTTGACGGATCCTTGGGCTTGTATACCTTGTATTACATGTAGTCTTAAGTCTCACTCTCGTCGGACAGACGGAGAGGGACTGCCACCCGCCACAGGAGACGCACGCCATGCGAAATCACGAGATGGGAATGTTCGATAGCTTCGAGGACTTCGAGCGCTCAGAGCTGCGACAGCTCGAAGCCGCCTACCTCGACGAAATGACCGACGCCTTTTTCGAGGATGAAGTCTCGGACAGCCTCAAGGCCGTCGCGAGCTGGGACGTGGACGACTAGCCCTGCGCGCTCAGAAGGCTTGAGTCGGAACGTTCGGGCGGGCACGCCGCAACACCTGCTGTCCGACCCCGAAGCTGAGTACCAAATCGCCTTCTCGTGCTTCGCCCTCGTAGCTATCGAGCTGCCTCTGGCCGTCATCGCAGGGGCCGCCCTCGAGCACCTCGAAGGTTTGCTCGCTGATGACGAAGCGCGGTCCCGAGACAACGCCTCGAACTTCGTAGCGGGTCACGCTCCGGAAATCGAGGGCGTTGTTGCACCGATAGAGGCGTCCATCGGTGGAGCGCTGTTCGACGAAGCGATCGTAGAAGCCTACCAGCTCCCTGCCCTCCTGGACGAGGTGCCACTCTTCTCTCTCCCGTTTTGCGTCGCCGTTGGGCAAAGCCGCTTGTTGCTCCCAAACCCAGTGGCCGTGGAGCTCGGCGGGGCCGGACAGAGTGGCGTGGTGAGGTCCGACCAACGACAGGCTCGTCAGGGCCGGTACCCGCTCCGTAGCCCGGGGATCGAGAGGCGTTGCTGCCGCTGTCTGTCGCCGCACCAAGCGCCTCAAGGGACCTCGCGCCGTCGAGACCAACGCGTCGCCGTCGAGACGGCCCTCGAACGCGGAGCGATCGCGGGGCGGGGGCTGGCAGGGGCCGTCCACATGAGGTGCCTTGTCTTCACGGAGCTCGAGATGATCACCGCGCCGACGACCGACCACCTCGCTCGTGAGCCAGGCCGTTAGTTTCGTTCGGCCGCTGCAAAGATAGGGACGTCCGTCGCCCGATGTCAGGGTGATTTCGACGAAGAGCACGCCCCGGACTTGTTCGCCATTCTGCTGCAGGCGCCAGGTATGCCGTTCCACCTGCCGATCGGGCGTACCCCGTTCGGTGCTGGTGAGCGCCTGCTCGAAGCTTCCTTCCCAGGTGCCGGAGACGTCGCCCACAGGCGGAACCTGCCTGACCGTGCCCGGCCGTTGGTGCCCGCAGGCACTCAAGAGCAGGAGGGGCACTACGAGGCGCCCGAGCGGCGAGTTGGCGGAACGTCCCGGATGAAGCATGAGGGTGTCAGCCTGTCACGAGGCCCGTTGGCTCAAGGGTTGTTCGCCTGTGTCGCGGCCTCGCGGCGACGGGCCTCCGCCTCCTCGAGCGGACGGTACTTCAAGAGAAGCCGGTCGAGCTCGGCGTGAACCTCCGGGTCAGACTCGTACCTGTACACGGTGTGCACCTTGTCCATGAGCACATCGTTATTGCGGTCCATCGCCTCCACCGCCCGGAGAGCCGCGAGCCGCACACGCTTGTCGGAGTCCGGCAACAACACGGAGACGGTGTAATGAGCGACGGGGCCCCCCTCGTTGCGCAGCCGCTCGATGAGCGCCAGCTTTCGTTCGGGGTCTGTTTCCGTTTGCAGCGTGAGTTCGAGCCGGTCGCGAGGAATCTTGGCGACGGACTCTGTCGCGCTTGCTTCCCGGGGGGCCTCCGCAGCGGGGGCGGTCGGGCTCGCGACGCGTGCCGGGGCCGGGGGGGCGAGCGAGGGGGGGGCAATGGGCTCGCGGGGTGCGTCGGGCTCTGGCTCCGGCGCCAAAGCTTCGAGGGGAGGAGGCTCGACCGCGGGGCGAGGGCGGGGGGACACCTGCCGCATTACCAGGAAGAGCCCTGTACCCGCCGTCACCAACGTCAAAGCGACCGCGATCTTCACCAGGGGTGAGGACGGTCGCGTATCCGAACCTCGAGCAGGGGCAGATGGCATTTCCTGTCTCTTTGCTTACTGTTTGTTTGCCTATTTCATCCCTTCGGCAGGTGGACGAGGATCCTGAGCGAGAAGGTCCCGAGACGGCGGGAACGCAGGCGCGTAGACTGCGGCGCGTGGAAGCGCCTGTCTCCCCGGAACGTCCTACGGCTCTGATCGTGGGTGTGCGCACCCTTGGACACACTCTGGCCCTGCACTTCGCCGAACGAGGTTTTCGCGTGCTCTGTGCGGCGCGCACACGACAGACGGTCGAGGACGCGGCGGCGGCGGTGACCGCGGCGGGCGGCCTGGGGGTTCCCCTGGTCTGCGACTTGACGCGTCCCGAAACCCTGAAGGCAGCCCTCGATGCGGAGCCTGCCATCGACCTTTGCATTGCTGCCCAGACGGCGGGGGGCCGCTTCGGAGCCCGTCCGTTGGTCGAGATGGAAGACGAGGACCTGCAGCGGGGGGTCGACAGCTATTTGCGCGGTACGTGGAACCTCCTCCGCGCCGTGGGGCCTCGCATGCTGGCGCGCGGGCAGGGCACCTTCCTTCAGATTGGCACCTCGTCCGGGGTGAGGACGAAGGCAGGCTACGCCGCGTTGGCCGCCGTTCAGCACGGGCTGCGGGCGCTGGTTCAGGTCGCGGCCCGCGAGTGGCGCGAAGGCGGCGTCCACGTGGCCTACCTTCCGATCGATGGTGCGATCGCCAGCGAAAAGACGACAGCGTGGGTCGCCCGGAACGGGGAAGACCGAGCGATTCCGGCCCAGGCCATCGCCGAAGCCTGCGCGTACCTACACGGCCAGCCGCGGCGGGGCTGGACCCACGAATTGTTGCTGCGCCCCCCGGGCTCGGATTGGACGGCCCCCACCTGAGCGGAATGCTCCAGATGGCCGAAACGGCGGACAAAAAACCAATCTGGAAGCCTCGCGAAGCGCGGAACTTGGATTATGTTACGGGCACCTTCGTATTTGGAAAGTGACCCTTCATGACCAAGCGCCTCTACAACTTCTCTGCCGGTCCCGCCATGTTGCCCACCGAGGTTCTGGAGGCCTCGGCCAAAGCCCTGCTCGACTACGAAGGCAAGGGCGTGGGCATTGCCGAGGTCAGCCACCGGGGTAAGGAATTCGATGGGGTCTTGGACGAGGCCATCGCGCGGTGCAAGTCGCTGCTCGCGGTCCCCGATTCACACGACATCCTCTTCCTTCAGGGCGGCGCCACCCAGATGTTCAACGTGGTGCCGATGAACATCCTGCACGGGACGGCCGAGTATGTGGTGAGCGGTCAATGGTCGAGCAAGGCCGCCAAAACGGCTCAGGCCGCCTACGGGGACAAGATCAAGGTCATCGCATCCAGCGCGAAGACGGAGTTCGACCGCCCGCCGGTTTTCTCCGCATCCCCAGACGCTTCCTATCTACACGTCTGCTCGAACGAGACCGTGCACGGACATCGGCTCGTGGCCTGGCCCGAACACCCGAACCTGGTGGTGGATGCCAGCTCGGAGATGATGGCGAGGCCCCACCCGATCGCGGGGACGGCTCTGGTCTACGCCGGCGCTCAAAAGAACCTGGGTCCGTCAGGCGTGGTTCTGATGATCGTTCGCAAAGATCTCTACAGCCGCATTCCCGCGTCCACGCCGGAGATCTTCAATCTGCAGGTGCTGGCCGAAAACAAGAGCTGCCTCAACACGCCGCCGACGTTTGGCATCTACGTGCTCCTAGAGACCTTCCGCTGGATGGAACGACAGGGTGGGCTGTCGGCCATCGAGGCCCGCAATGCGGAGAAGGCGAGGCTGCTCTACGAAGCCATCGATGGCTCTGAGGGCTTCTTCAAGGGAACCGTTGCCGACGTGGCTGCCCGCAGCCACATGAACGTCACCTTCCGCCTCCCCTCCGAAGAACTCACGGACAAGTTCATCAAGGCCTGCGCGGCGAAGGGTATGGTGGCGCTCAAGGGGTACCGCTCGGTGGGCGGCATCCGGGCTTCGATATATAACGCGATGCCGGTCGAGGGCTGCCAGGCTCTGGCTGACGAAATGAGGGTCTTCGCCGCGGCGAACCGCTAGGCGCTCGACGCGGGGCTGCGCGAACCTTTCGGATTGGCCTGGCGGGCAAGCTGTACTAGAACTCCGCCCCTTCACCCTCCCGATTCACTTCGATCAAAGGACTACAGCAAGATGTCGCAGGAACCGTTCCGGGTGCTCGTTGCGGACGACATGGCCGCCGACGCGGTCACCATCATGCGCAACGCCGGCCTCGCGGTCGACGTGATCACGGGGCAAAGCGCCGAGCAGCTCACGGCGATTGTGGGCAATTACCACGGCTTGGCCGTGCGGTCGGCCTCGAAGGTCACGGCGCCGATTCTGGAAGCGGCCCACAAGCTCAAGATCGTGGGGCGTGCGGGCGTGGGTGTCGACAACATCGACGTCGCGGCTGCGACGAAGAAGGGTGTTCAGGTCATCAACACGCCCGCGGGCAACGCCATCGCCGCCGGCGAGCTGGCCTTGGCCTACGTCTTCGCCCTCGCTCGCAAGTTGCCCCAGTCCACCGCCAGCATGAAGGCTGGCAAGTGGGACAAAAAAGCGTTCATGGGCGTGGAGATCACGGGCAAGACGCTCGGCGTAGTGGGCTTTGGCAACATCGGCCGTCAGGTGGGGGAGCGTGCGGTTGGCCTCCAGATGAAGGTGCTGGCGTACGATCCTTACCTTCCGTCGGGTGCAACCCCTCCGGCAGGGGTCGAGTACGCACGCCTCGAGGATGTCATCGCACGCGCTGACTTCATCACGCTTCACCTTCCGCTGACCCCGGAGACGAAGGGGCTTTTCGGGCGGGAAAACCTACTCAAGATGAAGAAGAATGCCTATCTCATCAACTGCGCCCGCGGTGGCATCGTCGATGAGACCGCCCTCTACGAGGTCATGAAAGGCGGGCACCTGGCTGGCGCAGCCCTCGATGTGTTCGAGGAGGAGCCCTGTGGCCCGTTGCCTCTCTTCGGGCTGGACAACGTGCTGGCCTCGCCCCACACCGGCGCTTCCACGAAGGAGGCGCAGGTGAAAGTGGCTGTGGAGTTGGCCGAGGTGTTCGTGGCCTTCTTGCTCGAAGGCAAGATCCGCAACGCGGTGAACAAGCTCTGAGGGCGTCAGCTCCCCTACGCCCATGGTCGAAACATCCTCTCTCCGTCTCCCCGCCGGGATTCGTGACTTTGCGCCCGGCGCGGCGGCGGCGCGGCGGCAAATCGCGGAAGCTTTCATCGGCGTGTTCGAGCGCTGGGGCTACGCACAGGTCATCACGCCAGCCTTCGAGTACGAGGCGGTATTGGCGCGAGGGCTCGGCAGCGATGGGCGGGCCTCGGCACTGCGTTTCGTCGAGCCGAGCTCCGGGCAGGTGCTGGCCCTTCGGCCCGACATCACGCCCCAGGTGGCGCGCCTCATGGCCACCCGCTTCCGCGAGGAAACAGGTCCGATTCGTCTTTGCTACGAGGGACCCGTGTTTCGCTACGACGCGACCTCGCGAGCTCAGAAGGAGCTGATTCAGGCAGGCGTGGAACTCGCCGGTTTGGCGGGGGCGGATGGCGACGTCGAGGTCATCTCCGTGGCCCTCGATGCCCTGGCGGCGGCGGGGCTTTCCGACGTGACGATCGACCTCGCACACCCGGGGCTGGCAAGGGCGGTGATTGACGGTGTGCGCCTACCCGAGCCCCTCGTGGCCGTTTTTCGTGAGCGGGTGGCCAAACGTGACCGTGCCGGGGTCACAGGACTTCTGGAACAGGCCTCGGGACCCAAGGCCATGGTGGCCTTCGCCCAGCTGTTGCCGACCCTCTCCGGCGACGCTTCGATTTTGGACGACGCTTTCGAGCGTGCCCCGGGCGTCGAGGTTCGCCGGGCGTTGGCCGATCTGCGTGAGGTGGTCGAGCGCCTCGCTGACCGGGGGATTCGTGGCGGCAACGTGCATGTGGACCTGGGCGAGATCCGGGGCTTCGACTACTACACGGGCGTTCGTTTCCAGGGCTTCGTGCATGGGGCGGCGGATGCCGTGTTGGCGGGTGGGCGCTACGACGCCCTCATGGGTCGCTACGGCCGGCCACGTGCCGCCGTGGGCTTCGCCATCGACGTCGAGGCGACCGCAGGCGCGCTCGAGCACCTTCAGGAGAGGACACGGGGCGCCGCGACGAACGGATTTCGCCGTGGCGAAGGAGGCTGCCTGGTGGTAGGTGAGGCCGGTCTTGCCGAACGGGAAGCGCTTCGCCTCCGCGCGGAGGGGCGGCGTGCCGCCGTGGCCGGACCCATGGGCCTCGACGACGCGCGAGCGTACGCGCGCCGGTGGGGCTACAGTGAGATGCTTTTGGTAGGGGCCAAGCTGAAGACCCTGCCCGTCGATTGAGAACGGAAAAGAAGAAACAATGCCTGTAGCTGTCGTTGTCGGCGCCCAGTGGGGCGACGAAGGGAAGGGCAAGGTCGTCGACCTGCTGACTGAGAAAGCGGATGTGGTGGCTCGCTGGGGCGGGGGTGCCAACGCGGGTCACACGATTGTCGTGAACGGGCGGCAGTACATCACGCACCTCATGCCCTCGGGTGTGCTTCGTCCCCAGGTGACTTGCGTGGTGGGCGAAGGCATGGTGATCGACCCCAAGGTCATGGTGGAGGAGATCCGCACGTTTCGGACCCATGGGCTGCTGGCCGATGCCTCGAAGCTCGTGATCTCGCGCCGGGCCCACCTCACCTTGCCCCAGCACAAGCTGCTCGACGCCGTACGTGAGCTGGGGCCCGCGGCGGTCGGCTCCACGAAGCGGGGCATCGGTCCTACGTACGAGAGCAAGGCTGCGCGCACGGGTCTGCGCATCGACGACTTGTTCCGTCCCGATCGTTTCCGCAAGCGTCTGCAGGACAACCTGAACTTGATGGCGCCTCTCCTGTCGTCGGTGAAGTCAGATGTGCCGGCGCTCGAAGAGATCACGCGGGAGTACCTCGCTCTCGGTGAAGAACTGGCGCCCTACGTCGGCGATGCCTCGCGGTTTCTCCACGACCAGATCTGCGCGGGCAAGAACGTGTTGCTCGAGGGCGCGCAGGGCGTTCTGTTGGACATCGACCACGGCACCTACCCCTATGTCACGTCGTCGTCGACGACGGCCGGCGGCGCGTGCGCGGCCCTCGGCATCGGTCCCACGAAGATCGATAGCGTGATGGGCATCGTGAAGGCCTACGCCACCCGGGTGGGCCTCGGGCCCTTTCCGACAGAACTCACCGAAGCGACGGGGGCCAAGATCCGTGAGGCGGGTGCCGAGTTCGGGTCGACCACCGGGCGGCCCCGCCGCTGCGGCTGGCTCGACCTTCCAGCGCTGCGGCTCGCCATACGCCTTTCGGGTATCGAAAGCCTGGCGGTCACGAAGCTGGACGTGCTGTCGGGCATGCCGACCGTAAAGTTGTGCACAGCCTACAAGCTTCGCGGGCAGATGCTGGACGAGATGCCTGCGGACCCGGACGACTTGGCCGAGGTCGAGCCGGTTCTGGAAGAACTCCCCGGGTGGGAGCACACGCGCATCGACGGCGGGCTTGCAAGCCTCCCCCAGGCGGCGAGAAACTATCTCGATCGCATGAGCGCTCTCACGGGCCTTCCCTTGTCCCTCGTTTCGGTGGGGCCAGGACGAGAACAGACGACCGTTTCGGGTCACCCCTTTGCGTGACCAGCTTGGTTCGGTGCGGTTCGCGCGAGCTCGAGCCGCCCCGATCGCTTAACATGAGGAACTTCAACGCCTTGCTTGTCCCGGCCGGTCGTGGCGGGTTCGTCTTGATGACTTGCCACGGGGGCAGGGGATCGTTATTGTGGCCGAAAGCGGTTCGTGCCGCTAACTGCATGAGGGCTCAATGAAAATCGTCTGCGAAGCCTGCGCTGCGAAGTACTCCATTTCTGACGACAAGGTCCGCGGGAAAGTCTTCAAGATACGCTGCAAGAAGTGCAGCCACATCATCGTGGTGCGCGGCAACGCCGAAGACGGGGGCGTGTCCGAATCAGCTCCGGCCGAGTCGGTGGCCGAAGCTCCTGCCTTGGCGACGGCGGCACTGGGAGCAGAGGGCACCTGGTACGTCGTGGTAGAGGGTGAGCAAGTGGGCCCGCTCACAGAAGGCGACGTGGCAGGCCGGATCGTCCGGGGTGAGCTCTCCTCCGAGACTTTCGGGTGGCGGGAAGGCATGGCCGACTGGGTCCAGCTTTCAGCCATCGCCGAGTTCGCGTCCGTTTTGGCGTCCGCGCCCGCGCCTTCGGGCTCCGTCGATTCCGACAGCCCCTTTGCCCCTCAGCCCACGGCCGTGTACCCGCCAGGCACCGCCGAGAGCATGTTCGGCGCAGACCACCGGGCCACGCCTGGGCCGAGTTTGAACGGCAGCCATGGGCGCTCGGAGGCTACCGAGGTGTTCGGATCTCCCGTCGCGATGGCCCAGCCCACCGCCGGTGATGACTTGTTTGCGCCACAAAGCGCCAACGATCCTTTCGCTTCAGCCCCGCAGCACAAGGCGGCGCCCGCGGCCTCTGTTTCGTCTCACGGGGGGGGAGGGGGCTTTTTCAACGTGCCTTCTGCCGCGTCCATGAGCGCGCCCTCCGGGGGCGGTGCGGGCCTTACCGCACAGCGCTCCGAAAACTCGGTGTTGTTCTCGCTCTCCAACCTCGAAGCGCTTGCCGCACCCGGACCCGCACCGGTGGGCAGCTATAGCCGAGGACCTGCGCCGGCGGCCTCTTCGACGTCGTCCGCGCCCGTCACGGAAGGCTCGGGTCTCATCGACATCCGTTCGATGGCGGCGATGACTTTGGGCAAACAGCCGAGCGAAGCGCCTTCTACCGCTTTTGGCGGCGGCTTCGGGGCGCCCCCTTCAGCGCCCGAGTTACCGACCTTCGCCGCTGCGCCGATCTCGCCGATGTCTCCGATGCTGGTGCCCCTACGGGCCCAAGCGGGCGTTCCCAAGTACGTGTGGGCGCTCGTTGGCGCTGTGGTCTTGGCGCTGGGGGGGTTGAGCTACGCCGTGTTCACGCGTCCACCGCCTGTGGTGGCTCCTCCCGCCGAGTCGGTTGCGATGGACCCTCCCGCGGTGAACGTTCCGCCTCCGGTTCCCCCCACCACGCCGCCTCCGCCGCCGGAAACTCCGCCCGCCGCGAAAGCCGCCGAAGAGCCCTTACCCCCCCGAGACGTGCCGGTCGCAGCCGCTCCCGTCGAAAAGACCGAACGAAAACGCACGAGCGGCGGCTCGAAGGGTTCTTCGGGGAGCTCCGGTGGAGGGGCGAGCGCCAAGGCAGAGCCAGAGCCGAAGGCTGCGGTGCCCGAGGCCGCACCGAAACCGGAGCCGGCAGCCGCCCCCAAAAAAGGGTCCCTGGACGATCTGCTCGCCGGCGCGATTGGCACGCCGAAGAAAGCAGCGCCAACACCCGCTGCGGCGCCACCCGAACCAGAGCCCGCGCGGAAGCTGGGCCCCCTTGGCAAGTCCGACATCGTGAAGGGCATGATGGGCGTGATGCCGAAGACCAAGGCCTGCTACGACCAGTACAAAGTGCCGGGTACGGCCTCGGTCACCGTCAAGGTGGGGTCGAGTGGCCGTGTCGACGCTGCCGACGTCACGGGCAAGTTCGCCGGAACCCCAACGGGTGACTGTGTGGAGAAAGCTGTCAAAACAGCAAAATTCCCGCCGTCGGATGGACTGACGTTCCCGTATCCCATTCCTCTCCGCTGAGGAGGGGCTCCGGCCCTTCCGCATGCGTCGCGGGGCCTCTTTAGGGCTTGGCTCCGCGGCGCCAGCGTCGACGAGAGAGAATCCAAGCTCCAAAAGCCATTCCCGCGGCGAGCAGAACGGAAAACACAGCTCTCGGCGCCGTGGGGGCCACCGTCTCGCGAGTGTTCGTTCGGTCGAGCCGGAAGCTCGCGACGAAGCGCGTAGGGCCGTTTGTCTTGAAGCTGCGGTCTTGGCCGCCTCCCTGCGGTCCGCGGCTCTCCGTCAGGCGCCAGCCATCTCCCAGGGCCGCGGTGATCTCCGTCTCTCCGAGCCGCGAGGGTGGCGTTTTGGGGATGAGCGTCACCGCCAAGCGCGACGGCGGCTGCGTCAGGATGTCCCGAGCCTCCACGACGACCGCGTCGGCCTCGACGGCATTTTTTCCCCCGAGGTCCAGTGCTACCGTCGGCGTGAACGGGCGGGGCTCTCCGTTGACCTCGAGCTCGAGCCAGTCGGCGGCCAGGGCCGTGAGCTCGCGTCGCAAGACCTCCAGCTCTTCAGGGGACAATCGCCCGTTGCCGTCGGCGTCGGCCTGCCTGCGGAGGTCCATGCCGGGAAGCTCGCCGAAGAGCAGCGCCACCGAAACCTCGACCCGGTCTCCGTGTGCAGCCAGGGTCACGTAGCGGTTCGTAAGGCCGGGTTGGCTTTCTGGATGGGCAATCGCTCGCGACGTTGCGCCCGACAAGGTCGAGGCCACCCATAGGCCCAACGCCACCCTCCAAGACCGTCGGCTCCAGGAAAGATGCGTGGACTTGACCCTGCGCCCCAAGGCCCCTACGCTGGGCCAAGCATGGCCACCCGCATCGAAGCACACATCGCTGGCACGGTTTGGAAGATCGAAGTGAAGGTGGGGGATGCCGTGTCCCCGGGCCAGGTGGTGGTGATCCTCGAGTCCATGAAAATGGAGATGCCCGTGGAGGCGGCCTCCGCCGGAACGGTTTCGGCCGTGCTCGTTCAGGAGGGGCAGGCAGTGGAAGAGGGGCAAGCCGTGGTCGAGCTCGCCTGATCGTTTCCGCGTGTTCGGCCCGGTCCCGTGCCGCGGCGCTCGGTCCATCGTTTTCACCGAGCCTCTCGTTAGTCCTGGAGCCTTGGAAGCTCGCGGGTTGGAAGGCGAGGTAGGCCGTCGGCGCCCCGAACCGGAGCGTTCGGAGATATGTCTTTTCGCTCCCTGTCTTCGCGATCCCGAGCGTCCCTGTCGCGCGGCTCCCCTTTCGGGCGGGCGTTGCGGTCGCGGCCTTCGTCGGCGGGCTCCTCGTCGCGTTCATTGCCCTCCTTGCGGGGCCGGCCAGGAGGGGGCGCAGGCGATCCGATGTCGTCTTTGGCTTTCTTCATCAGCCGGTCGAGAAGTACGGCCTCGACGTGGCGGGGCAAATCTGGAACGGTCATTACCACCCGCGAGGCTGAACGTCCCGACGACTCCCGAAAGGGAACGAGCTCGACAGAGGCTTTGTAGACCTTCGTCTCGTCGACGTACTCGAAGAGCACATAGCCGGCGTCCTTGTCCTTCTCGAGCACCGGGAAGCGCTGGTCCACTCGCAAGAACCGGATCACGGTCGACCAAAGCTGGGCGGGGGCGTAGGGGAAATCGGCCGAGGAGCGGGCCCAAGCGGGCTGGGCCCCCCCCATCAAAAGGATTAGCCAGACCAGGTGCTTGAGAACCGTCATAGTTTCATAGGCTTAGGGACAAGGCTTCAACAAAGGCGTGAAGTCTTGAGTTTACGCCCCTGCCACCTCGGCGGCAGCTTTCGACTCGAGGACCATTTGCCGGAGGGAGCCGCGGCTGCCTACGAAGCGCAGGCTGAGGAGTCCTATCCCGAGGTACCAGGCCACCTGGATGGCGTGCACCACGATGGCGTAGGCACCGCCTTGGGCCGTGGCCAGCTCATTCGGAAGAAAGGCGGCGAGGACCGCCACGATGCCCACCTGGAACTGCCCCACCAGCCCGGGGGCGTTGGGCAACGAGATGACGACCCCTGTGAAGGCCATCATGGCGTAGGCGGCCGTCAAGGACACGGGAAGCCCCATGCCCCGCGCGAGCAGCCACATACCCAGGCCGTTGAAGGCCCAGTAGCCGAGCGACTGAATCAGGAAGGGGACGAGGTGCCGGGGCTCGTGAAGCGCGCGAAACCCCTGGATCAGTGCGTCCAGCTTGTCGGCGATCTTGTGTGCCAGCCGGGGCGCCAGGCGGGGCAGCAGCGACAGACGCAACGACCATCTCACCGTGAGGGCCGGCCACTTCAAGGCCAAGGCCAGGAACATCGTGGCGGACAGAAAGACCACGAGTGACAGCCAAGCAAAGGACTCGAGCGAAGCGCCACCCAGCACGCTGATGGGCTGGCGGAAGGCAGACATCTCGAGAAGGTAGGAGCCGAAGAGGATTACGGAGACGAAGAGGCCGTCCACGACGCGCTCCACAGCGACGGTGCCGAGGGCGGCGCTCATCCGACAGCGACCGTCGCGCACCAAATAGTAGGGGCGCACGAATTCGCCCAACCGAAAGGGCAGCGCGAGAATCGCCATGAACCCCACCGACGAGATGGGCAGGAGCCTTGGCAACGGTACCGTCACGCCGATCGGCCGCAGAAGGTAATCCCAACGGGCCGCGCGCAGCGCGTGGGTGGGGACCAGGGTGAGCCCGTAGACGAGCACCGGCCAGGCCGACAGGGCCCGCAGATGAGTCCACACGGCGTCCCAGTGCATGTTTCTGACGACCAGGTACGAACACACCGCTCCGACGAGCAGAGAGATGAGGATCTTCAGGAGCGATTTCATTGCGGGGAGATCTCGGCAGGGGGGCCGAGCCACGGTGACCAAGGCGGGCCCGGCGAGCCTTCAAGGGAGGTCGCCGGCCAGAATACGGCGAGGGTTCTCGGCGAGCAATCGGTTCGCGGCCGCGTCGCCCAATCGCTTTCGAATCCAGGCCAGGCCTCCCGCCGCATGTCGTGCATCCGCCACCGTGTGCATGTCGGTGGCCACCCCGTGAGCGAGCCCTTCCTCCACCAGCCGGCGTGCCACCCGCTTTTCCGTCCATCCATTGTTTCCCTCGAGCGCCGCCAGGTCGACCAGCAGCGCCGCAGAGCGCCCGAGCCGTTCGGCGCAAGAGAGGTCGCTGCGCACGGACCGGTACCGCTCCGGGTGCGCCATCACAGGCAGGAGTCCTCCGACCCGCACCTGAAAGAGCACGTCCTCTATCCGAGGCGGCATGAGCCGAGGCTCCACCTCGAAGAGGAACGCCTTGGCCCCCGGGTACAGCGGAACGGTGCCGTCCGCGAGACGATCGTGGAAGACGCCGTCCCAGAAATTCTCGGCTGCCACCCCGAAAGTAAGGTGAGGGTGTAGGGACGACAGCGGCTCTAGAAGGGCCGCCGTGGCCTCGGCGATCTGTGTTGCGCTGGGCAAATACATGCCCGCCCGCTGATGGGGCGTGGCAATCAGCTGCGCAAACCCCATGTCGACCGCCGCCTTGATCATCCCGAGCGAAGTGGCGACGTCGGTCGACCCGTCGTCGACGGCAGGCAAGTAGTGGGCGTGGAGGTCGATGAAGTTCGACATCAAGGAGAGGTGCACAGCTACCATAGCGCGGCCGCGAGGGTTCGTAAGGCGCTCGCGCTGAGACCGAAACGGCTCGTAGGGGCCGCCTGGTGAATCGAGCCCCCAGGGCGGCAGCCCCGCCGCACGGGCCTTTTGCTGCCCGAACCCGTGTTTTCGAGCACTTCGGAGCGCACCGGCGAGGAGAGCTGGTTGGTGCGCCAGTTGCATGACCGGCGAGCCACATGAGCTCATCAGCAGACTTTCCGTCCAAGTACGCCCTCCCGAAGTTCTCAACACCTGCGTCCCAGGACCGGAAACTCAAGCGTATGTTGGCCATCGGCTCGGGTGTGGCCGTGCTATGGGCAGGAGCTCTGGGTGGGGTCTTGCTCAAGCGAAACGCCGACGAGCACGCCGCCCGCGAGGCGGCTCGACAGCAAGCGTCCCGAACCGATGCTCCCCTGGCTGCTTCGACGGATGGCGCTCCCCCTGTGAACGCCCAGGCGGAGCCTCTTCCCCCGCCCGTCGCGGAGGGGCGCGGTACCAAGCCGGAAACTGCGAGCGCTGACACGGACGGAGCCAAGCGCAGCCGCGCGAGCAAATCCCGCCACGATCGCCGCCGCCAAGCGCGGCGGCAGGCTCCGAGCCGCGCAAGCAAGTACGCGGCACGAACCCCCACGGTCTCGAAGAGCCCGACGCGCCTGAAGGACAACCAGCTGGACGCGCTGCTCAAGCAGTTCAAGTAACCCGCCGGCTCAGTCCGAGGCTGGGGACTTTGTGCCCCACGTCCTGGGGTTCAGACTCCCCAGGGCTTGAAGACTGCGCCAAAGGGCGCGCTCGGTCTCACGCAGCCGAGGGCGCTGAGAAGTCATCAGACTTTCTTCTCTTTTTCGCTGCGTGACTGCTATTCTTTTCAAGTGGGGCGCGGTGCGGGTCAAGCCCGTGCGCCGCACGCGCGCCGGCCAAGCCTGAACGCCCCAGAGGAGACGAAGTCCCGATGCCCCAGCAGGAAAAACGCACTGAGAATTCTGTCCTCTTCTCGCTGCAGGAGCTGCAGCGCATGGAGGAGCAGCGCGTTGAGCAGGAGCGAGCTTCCGTCCGCGCACGTGAGGACGCCGAGCGACGGGCCCGTGAGGACGCCGAGCGGCGGGTACGCGAGGAGGAGGAGCGGCGTGTGCGGGAAGCCGAGGAGGCTCGTCGCAGGGAGGAAGACAAACGACTGGCGGCAGAGCGCGAGGAGCGCATCCGCGTCGAAGAGGCCGAGCGCCGTGCCCGCGTGGAAGCCGAAACGCGCCTGCGCGAAGAGCAGATGCGGCTCGAGGCCCAGGCCAAACAACAGCACAAGTCCAACGTGGGTGTCATCGTAGGCATCGTGGCCGCTTTGGTCGCGGTAGGCGGCATCGTGTTTTATATTTACAGCGGCAACGTCCAGGAGCAGCGCGAAGCCCTGATGCGAGAGCAGCAGAAAAACGTGCAAGAGCTCGATGCCAAGCTCAAGGAGCAGGAAGCGCGCATGGCGGCGCTGATCGCGGAAAAGCAACGCGAGATTGACGCAGCCAAGAGCGAGGCGGACAGAGCGCGTCTGCGGGCCGAACAAAAGAGCCTGCAGGAGCAGCAGGAGCGGGTGAAGGCCTCGCGAGGAAGCAGCAGTCGGACCGCGGCCAAGGAAGAACGAGCCGTCGAACGCCTTCCAGCGTTCACGGGTCAGAAGAAGCGGGTGAGCGACAACCCGCTCGAAGGCCTCTAGGGGAGCGGTGGGAGGCGCACCGGCTCCCCTCCTGCGGGAATCGTGCTGCTGACGTTCCCTTCGTTACCGACATGCTGTAAAACGCGTCCATGTCGAACGACGATCTTGGCCGCCGTCACTGGACACGGCTCCTCGCACTGCTCAAGGAACTCTCTTACGAGGAGCGCGAGGTCACCCTGGCGTCGGGCCAAACGAGCAATTTCTACATCGACTGCAAGCAGACCGTGCTGGGAGCGGAGGGCCATTTTCTCGTTGGCACTCTGTTCAACATGCTTCTCGCGGAGAAGTTGCCGCAGGTGGAGGCCATCGGTGGCCTCACGATGGGAGCTGACCCCATCGCTTCGGCAATCTCGACGCTGAGCTTCGTCATGGCAAGGCCGTTGCGGGCGTTCTACGTGCGCAAGGAGCCGAAGGGTCACGGAACCGCCCAGTGGATCGAAGGCACCAAGGGCCTACGTCCGGGTCAGAAGGTGGCGATCGTGGAAGACGTGGTGACGACGGGTGGCTCGGCGCTCAAGGCGGTCGAACGGGCGCGGGGCTTTGGCTTGCAGGTCGAGGCGATTTTGGGACTGGTGGATCGGGAAGAGGGCGGGCGTGAAGTCCTGGAGAAAGAGGCTCCCTTGTTCACGTTGTTCGCCAAGCGGGACTTCCGATGATCCAGGCCGCAGGGCGGATCGCACGCCGGGACGTCTTGCGGAGAGCAGGGGCAGGGATCACGGCGCTTCCGTTGGCCGCCCTCGGTGCCGCGGGCTGCCAGTCGGGGCGGCCACCTCTGGTGGATTTTGCGGAGGGACCTCGAAACTTCCTGGCCAGTGACTACGAATCCGTATTCAGCCGGTGGACCCGCCACGCGCGCCTCGTCTCAGCCAACGAAGGAAACATCATCGAGGCATGGGCCACCCTCAAAAGTTGGGAATTTCGGGAGGCCTACCTCGAGAGGTACGCCCAGGCCTACGCTCTGTCTCCCGACGATCGATCGAGCCTGTGGCAGAGCGAGCTTGCGAAGCTAAGAGGCGTCTACGACTTTCATCTCACGGTGCAGACCACTGATTTTCAGTGGAACGACTTGCATGAACGAGACTCTCCATGGCGCGTCATCTTGGTGGATGGGACCGGAGACGAGCTTCACCCCGACGAGATCAATCGGTTGAGGCTTCCCGTCCCTTACGAGCAGGTGTTCTTTCCGCATCGCACGGCGTTTACGAAAGCCTATGCCGTCCGCTTCGCGCGGCCCGCAGGTGATGACACTGCCCGTTTCGGGGGCGAGGCCACGGGTGAACTTACGTTGCGCATCACGGGCCCTCTCGGCAGGGTGGAGATGGCCTGGCACGCTCGCTAGCACGGCCGCGAAGCGGTTTTTGCGATCGACCGTTGCGATCCAGACCTATCGGCGTGGAGAACTTTTAGTCGAGATCGTCGAAGCTGTCGGGGCCTTCGGACTTGTAGAGATCTGCCTCGCGGGCAAAAAAGTCTCTCTCGAGCTGATCGAAGTCGCCCGCCCTCGGCTTTGTGGCGCTCGCATGGCTGACGGACTTGCCCACTGTACGCGCGGCATGTGGCGCCACGTGAACCTCAGGTGCCGGTGTGGGCGACAGGGGAGACTCGAGCTCGGCCACGAGAGCCGGATCCAGTTCGATCGAGCCCGTCGGGCGACCAGTACCCTGGGGGCGCTCGACGGTTCGAACCTCCATCGAGCCCGTGCTGCGCGTCTCCGATCCCGAAGGCGCACCATGCGAGGTGGCGGCGAACTCGAAGGCTCCGCTGGGCCCGAGGGGCGTATCCCCGTCCACGTCGCCCATTCCCGGCGCTGTTTTTTCTAGGGGCCTTGCGGCAGACGGCACGAAGGCGTCGGGTGCAGGGTCGAGCAACTCACTCGGGATGTCGATCACCATGGAAGGGCGAGGCTTGACTGCCTTGTCCTCCACTGTGCTGCGGGCCACGAGCTCTCCCGTGGCTGCACGGGGTGGGACGCCGGTCGTGGTGGACGGCGGTGCCGTGGCGTTGATGTCCGCGGGCAAGGCCTCGGCGGGCGCCTCCGTCGCAGTAGCGGCAGGGAGGGGACCTGTACTGCCGCCGCGTGGACTTGGCGCGGGGATCGGCTCGTCGTGCGTCACGGGTGAGGGCGAGCGCTGGTCGTTCGCGGGCTCATCCGCGGTGTCGAGGCGCTCGCGGGCCTCGTCTCCGCGCAGCCACGCTTCCATCAACGGGCTGGCCGCCGCGGTCGAAACGCTGGGCTTCGGTTCGACGCCCGGCTTGCGCTGAATGGTGCCCGTGTCGACGAAGCGGGAAATGATCCGGAGGGTATCGAAGACGCGGAAGGGACTTTCGTCCAACACATCCGCGACGGTGCGCTGCCCGTCGAACAGCCTGAGTACGGGGGCAACCTCGGCTTGAAGGTCGGGCCGATCGGTGCCGCCCGACAATTCGTACACGGTGTGGGCGGAGCCGAGCGTCCGGGCTGTATGTGTAAAGTCCCGCAGGAAGCGCTCGGCGTCGTCGAGAAGGTCGGCGGCCTTTTTGTTGAGTTGGCTGCGTGCCGTCACCGCCCTGAAGCGCACCTCCAGAGCCGCTTCTTCCCACAAAAGCATCTGGTTGAGGGCAGGCGCTCCCGTGATGGTTCCCACCTGTGCCGTCCGCAGTTCGCCCTTGGCGAAGCGCAACTCGCCCTTGCGGTTCGCCCGTTCGACTTGCACGACGGCCGAGGTCTTCAAGGTGGCGAAAGCGCGGATGAGGAAGAACAAGCCGTACTCTGAGAGGGCGCCCTGAACCAGGGGATCCTTGCCGTCGTCTTCTCGCCGGGCCGCCCGCATGCGGGTTATCGTGATAACGTCCCGCAGGTAGGCCGGCAGGGGCAAAAAGTCCACGGGGTTGTGGGGCCCAAGGGCGCGTTTCTGCTCTTCGGTGCCGAGCGCGACCACGGGCACCTTCAGCGCCGACAAACCCTCGGCGAGCCCTTCGATGATAAAGCGGCTTGCTTGCGCCCCTTGGCGCAGGGCGACCACGACAGCATCAGGGTGGGCGGAGGCCGCAGCCGCCAAGCCGGCGTCGACGGTGCTGACCGTGCTGACACGGCAGCCGTCTCGTTCGAAGCCGAAAGCAACGGTTCGGAGACCTTTCGGGTCGCTATCGATCACAAGTACGTGCGCGAGACGGGCCATTTTACTCAGTGCGGCTTGAGCGGCCAAGTATAGGCCAATCGACTGGGATCGCACGGGAAAGTTGTGTGTAGACATACGAGAAAGAATTGGTTTGACCCGTGCGAAGGCTGGCCAGGGTGACGCAGGAATCGCGCATGGCGGGCGACCGAATGCGACTTGGGTCATCAAACCCCTGTACCCGGACGAATGACCGGCGCGGCACCGAAACTTTTCACACCGACCCGACGCAATGCTGATACAACCCTCTGCCCCCGTCGTGAACAACCTGGCTTCGACGCCCGTAACCTCGTTCCTTCAGCTGGTGCGCTACTTCGAGCAGCAAACCACGCCGAGGGAGCGGTGGCGCATAGGCCTGGAACACGAGAAGGTCGGCGTTCGCGCCTCGGGAGAGCCGGTTCCGTTCGATGGGCCTACCGGTTTGTGGGCTTTGTTGTCCCGCTTCGAGCGTTTGGGGTTCTCGGCCGACAGGGAGGGAGACCACCCCGTGGCGCTGTGGCGCGGCGACGACAAGCTTTCGCTCGAGCCTGGCGGTCAGTTCGAGCTGTCGGCCGGTGCGACCGAGTCGGTGAGCGGGTCTGCGGCTTTGCTGCGAAGCCACCTGATGGAGCTGAAAAGCCTGGCAGAGGGGTTGGACATCCACTTCATCGCAGGCGGGTTTCGCCCGTTCGGCCGCCTCGACGAGGTGCCCTGGCATCCCAAACACCGCTACGCCATCATGCGAGAATTCCTGCCAAACCAGGGGCGCGAAGGCCGGCTTGCCTGGGAGATGATGAAGCGGACCGCCACGATGCAGTTCAACTTCGACTTCTCGAGCGAGGCCGACGCCGTGGAGCGGATGCGGACGGGCTTCGCCGTATCCTCCATCGTGACGGCACTCGGTGCGGCCTCCCCGATCGTGGACGGGCAACCGAGCGGGTTCAAGAGCTACCGCGCGGCCGTCTGGCTCGAGACCGACGAGAACCGGTCGGGTTTGTTGCCTTTTGCTTTCGGTCCCGAGATGTCCTTTTCGCGGTATGCCGAGTGGGCCCTCGACGTGCCCATGTTTTTCGTCGTACGGGAGGACGCCTACGTCACCTTCCCCGAGGCCATGAGCTTTCGCCGTTTGTGGCAGGAAGGGTTCGAGCACGAGGGCGTTCGCCATCACGCCACGATGGCTGACTGGGAACTTCACCTTTCGACCCTGTTCCCGGAAGTGCGTCTCAAAAAGACAGTCGAGATGCGGGGGGCCGATGCAGGTCCCTTGCCGGTGGGCTTGGGTCTTGCGGCCCTTTGGCGGGGCCTGGTCGACGAACCGGGTGCCCGCCAGGCAGCCTGGGAGTTGGTCGAGCATGCAACGGGGGACGAACGCCAAGCGACGCGGCGGGATGTGCCACGTTTGGGCCTCGAGGCCCGGCTCGGACGGCACAAGCTTGCAGATTTGGCGCGGCCCCTGCTGGAGATCGCCCGCGAGGGCCTGCTACGGATCCCGTTCGGAGCCGAGGACGCGGCTCTGCTCGACCCCATTGCCGCGTTGGCGGAGGAGGGGCGTTGTCCGGCGGACCAGATGCTCGACGAATACCATGCGGCGGGCGGCGACCCCGCCAAGCTGATTCGCGTCTGGGAACACCCCTGAACCGGGGGTTCCCCTGCGGGTCCGCTCGGTGATGACCGCGTCCGAGGGGGAGGCAGGGCCCCTGCGCGTCGTGCTGGGATTGTTCGAGGTGCCGCCCGGATTCGAACCGGGGTATGAGGGTTTTGCAGACCCTTGCCTTACCACTTGGCCACGGCACCCTACACTGAGGGGAGCCAGTGTTTACCACACGATTCGGCGCTCGTCACCAGGGCCTGTCGTCTCGTGGGAAACAGTTGTTTGTCAGATCGTCTCCGCCGCCTGTTCGGAGGACTTGGGGGTACTGCGCGCCCCTTGGCGCAAATACTGTGACGCCATTTCGTACTCGAAGAACGAGACCATGTTGGTCTCGAGCACCCGAGACCACAGGGCGTGGGCGTCGTCCTCGCGGCCTTGCGCCAGGCGCGCCATGGCTTCGTAGAAGTAGATTTCGGCCCTCCTTCCAGGGGTCGTGGCCCTGGGAAGCAGGTCTTCGAATGTGACCTCGCCGATGGCGAAGCGCGACAACTCGCGGTACCAGGTGGCCGAGCGGGTGGGACGTAGGTTGACCCTGCGGCGTGCGACGAACTGAAGATAGGCCTGCGCCGAGGGCTCGGGCGCGTTTCTGCTGCGGCGGCTCAGGTCCTGGATCCACAGGGATGCGTATACCTTGACGTACTCGGAGATGGCCTCGCCGGAGTGAGAGAGCGCGCTGCGAAAGATGCTGACGGCGGCGTCGAGTTCACCGCGTTGAACCAGGAACGCCAGGGCGTCGCTGTAGGTTTGGTCCCTGGTCTGATCGAACTCCACGGCTTCGGAGAACTTTTGAAGCGCTTCCTCCCTGCGTCCCATGAGGTAATAAAGCCGGCCTACCTCCAAGGTGGCCTCGGCGGCGGGGCCGCGCCTGCGGTTCCGCATGTGATCGACCATCAGACGCTCCCAACCCAGGAGTGCCGTTCGGTACGCTTTTTGGGCATCGTCATCTCGACCGGTCAGCTCGAGCGCCTGGCCGAGGGCGCGGGCCAGCTTGGAGTGAGTCTCCACGTAGCCGATCGTTTCTGCCGGAGGGTCTTCGGGCTGGTGTCGCTCGAGAGCATCTCGCAACAGCCGTACCGCCTGCGTGTTGTCGCCCTTCTTCGTGAGCAGATTGCCGAGCTGCAAGGTGACGTCGGCGCCGGCGTCCACGCCCTCCACCGCGCGCGCGAGAATGGGTTGCGCCTTTTCGGGCTGTCCGGCGTCCACGTAGTTGCGGGCCAGCTCGACCTCGACGGGAGTGTCGGAGAGCCACTCGGCATCGTCACCGAAGTGTCGTCGCGCATCGGCCATGCGCTGGCGTAGCGCTTCGGCGTGTCTTTGGGCGGGGCGAACGTCTTCCGGGTCCATGCGCACGCGAAAGAGCCCGAACTGTAGCTCGACCATCTCCTTGATGAGGGCCTCGCGCTCTGCGCGGGGGGCGTTGGCCTCGGCCATGATGGGCTCGACCTCTTCCAGGAGCTTGAGTGACAAGAGCGGGGCGCTCGTAAGGCGGGCCACGCGAGACTGCAGTACGAGCAGGTCGGCGCTGCGGGGATGAAAGCGTAGGGCCATCTCGAGCACACGGAACGCGGCCCAGGCATCGACCCGATCCGTCGACGTACCGCCCAGCAGGGGCAGCTTGGGCAAAAATCGCCGAGACAAGGCCGCAAAGGCCTCTGCCGTAGGCTTCGTGTTCCGTGCCACGGCATCGACGAGTCGCCGCAGATCGGGGTTGTCGCCCGGTTTGCCTCGCAGGCCCTCGAGAGCCTGGCTCGCGCCTTCGAGGTCTGAAGCACGCAGGTAGATCTGTGCAAGGCTTGGGGCGAGCGTCGCGACCGTATCGGCTTCCTCGAGCATTTCCTCGCCGAACATGCCGGCATGAACGCCTCCCCCGAGGGGACGCCTGAGTCTGCCAGTGAGCTGCTGGTAGCGTGTGGCCACCGTTTCGGCGAGCCTGCGAGTGAGGTTTGGGGTTGGCCAACTCCAGGCCGTCGACTCCAGGATGCGCCGCGGGGACGGGGGCGCATCGAGCTGCGCGTTGCCGGCCGCGATTTGCTTGCCGTCTTCAGCCCAAGCCAAGACCTCGTCCAACTGGGCCGCCCAGCGGCTGTTCTTGGGCTCGAGCTTGGCAAGAACGGCCAAGGACAGGGCTGATTCTGCTTCGGCACCGCGGGCGCCGAATACGGTTGCGACGAGCTCGGCCGCGTGGTGCAAACGAGCGCGATCCGATGCCGGCAGCTCGAGTTCCCCCGCGAGCTCGACAGGATGAAACAGCCCGAGCGCGTCCTGGAAGGACGACAGGGCTTGCTGGTCGTACTCGGCGTTGACCAGGCCCTCGGCGTCGCCTTTGAGATCCTCGGCGCGCAGCTTTTCGATGGGTCCGAGCAGGTACTCGACGAGCCGCGAACGCAAGGCTTTCCGCTGGGGAGCGTAAACGGGCAGCGCCTGAAAGACCAAACGCGCCTCCAGAAAGTCCTCTTCGGCCTGGGGTGTTGCGATGGCCTCGGCCTGCATGGCGTACCGTTGAGCCACCGTGGAAAGGGGGGGCTTCGGGGCCTCTGGGTAGTGAGCACACGCGGTCAGTGCGACCACCAAGCCGGCACCCACGCTCTGCAACATCCGCCAGATCCGCACGCTTCGCAGGGGCCCACGTGCCGCACCCGACCGACTCGTCTTCATGCGGGCAGTCTACCAGCGAAACCGAGGCGCGGGGGCTGGCGGGAAGCGCGAGGGCGAGGGAAGCTGTGCGCCGGGGAGGCTCGCCATGAAATCGCAGGGTCCCAAAATCATCGCTCACCGGGGCGCGAGTGCGTGCGCACCCGAAAACAGCCTGGAGGCCTTCGAACGGGCCCGGCAGGACGGAGCCGACGGGGTGGAGCTGGACGTAAGGTTATGTGGCAGCGGCGAGCTGGTGGTCTTCCACGACGAAGACCTACGACGCCTCGGAAAGCGTGCCCAGCGGCTCGACGAACTTTCCTTCGAGGAGCTGCGAAACGTGCAGCTCGCGTCGGGCGTTCGCATCCCCACCCTTCGTGAAGTGTTCGAGGTGTGTGGACCCGACATGTTGGTCAATGTGGAGATCAAGACCGATCATCTCTGGCGTCCAGGGTTTTCCCGTCTCATCGAGGCCGTGGCCCAGGGGTTGAGGGATGTGCCGGAGCCCGCGCGGGTGCTCGTCTCGTCCTTCAATCCGCTGGCGCTGGTGGCCTCGCGCCGTCGCATGCCGGCCTTGATGCATGGCCTCTTGTTCGAGAAGGGAGGGCCGATGTGGGCGCGGGGAGCGCCGCTCGTTCCCTGGCTCTCCGTGCAAGCCGTTCATCCACAGAACGAACTCTGCACCGCTCACGAGGTGGCGCGGTGGAAGGGAGCGGGCTACGCCGTGAACGTCTGGACCGTAGACGATCCGCGGCGCATCCACGAATTGGCCGCCCTGGGGGTGGACGGGATCATCACCAACGATCCCTTGCGGGCACGACAGACGCTCGGCTGAGGACTTTGATGTCCGACGTCGCTCAGAAAGCGGTGTAGGGGGTGACGTCGACGGCGTTGCGGGCTACGCCGGCCGCTTCGAGCAAAGGCATGAGCTTCGCTTCGGTGGCCACCAGCGTGATCGCGAGGTCATGCGGATGCACATGGGTCGACAGGGCTCGTCTCACGTCCTCGGGGCTGGTCGATTCGACCCGAGCGGAAAACCCGTCCACCCAATCGCGAGGCAGGCCCTGCCTCTCCGCGGCGATGCGGCGCCACAAACGGGCGTCGGGCCCGTCGAGGTCGGAGGCGTAGGAGCCCGCCAGGAAGGTCTTGAAGAATCCGATGGTCTCGTCCTTCAAGGGGGTTTTCACGAGTTCGTCGTAAAGGCGCAGGACCAGCTTGAGCGTGTCCACTGCGTGGTCGACCCCCGTGAAGACCCAGCCGCGAATCATCCCGGAATCTCGGTAGGGTATGGCGTTCATGTAGGCGCCGTAGGCCCACCCGCGCTGCGTGCGGACCTCGTTCATGAGTGTGGCGTTCATGGCTTGTCCCCCGAACGCGGTCAGCCCAATCAGCAGAGGGACGTAGTCGGGATGGGTAGGGGGCAAACCGAGATGACCGAACATCAGCTGAACCTGCTGTCGGTCAGGCTTGTCCACGAGCTGAAGGCGCCAGCCCTGGGGAGGCCAAGTCCGCGGCATCCCGGACCCCAAACTCCGACCCACGGGCAGCTTGCCGAACCGAGCCGCGAGGGCGGACGCGAACGCCTCCGGGGTCACGGCGCCTGCGGCCCCGAAGATGAGGTTGCTTCCCGAGAACTGCTCCCGGAAGTGTCTCTGGGCCCGAGTACGTGAGATGCGTGCGACGCTCGCTTCGCCGCCCTCCGCGGGCTGGCCGTACGGGTGGCGTCCGAAGAGACGTTTCGCGAAGTTGCGCGCGCAGAGGCTGCGGTCGTCGTTGTGGCTCTCGGCGATCTGGGCCACGAGCTCGCGCTTGGTGCGCTCGAACTCCCCTTTGGCGAACTGAGGACGAAGCACCACGTCGGCGAGCAGGTCCAGGAAGGGCTCCAAGTTCTTCGACAGCACCCGTCCCACGAAGCGGGTGGACTCGGTGTCCACCAGGGCATCCAGGGACGCGCCGAGGTCGTCGAGCGCGTCGTCGAGTTGGGTCCTATCCCTTGTGCCCGCGCCCCGACGCGCCCCCTCGGCGGCCAGGTTCGACAGCCCTTCGAGGCGCTCGGGATCCGAGGCTGCGCCGCCGGCTGCGGCCACCACTACGGTGACGATCGGCAAGGCGTGGTTCTCCTCGACGAGCACGAGAGAGCCAGACGGGCCGGGAACGAAGGCCGGAAGTGATCCTTCGGACGAGGCAGGGGCGGGGGGGACAGTTTGAGACATGATGTGGGATGACGGCGTTGCGAGGTGCCAGGACGCGGACAGAAGGAGAACGAGGGCGTTCATCATGGGGTGGCGGAGGTATCGGGGGCGTGCCGCGGGTCTTCGTCGGCATCATCATTGGCTGCGGGGACGGCCACGGCCACGACGCGAGGCCGCTTGCGCAGGTACTCGTGAGCCACCCTCTGGATGTCCGCGGCCGTCACGCCTCCATAGGCTTCGGCCCGTGTCATGAGGTTTCGGTAACTACCCGTGGCCACCTCGAAGAGTCCCAGCTGCTCCGCGCGCCCCTCGCTGCTGGCAAGTCCGCTCCAAAAATCCATGGCGAGGCGGTTCTTGGCTCGTTCGAGCTCCGGAGGCGAAACTGGGGTCGCGGCCAGGTCTTCGATGAGGGCTTCGATGCGTGCTTCGGCCTGGGCGGCGGCTTTTCCCGGTCGCATCTGAACCCAAAAGACGAGAAGGTTCGATGCCCGGGTGGCATGGGCCTGGCATTCGGCCGACGAAGCTAGCTCACCCTCGACCACCAGCGCCCGGTTTAGCCGAGAGCCCGGGCCACCGCTGAGAAGCGCCTCCATGACCTCGAAGGCCGGGCGGTCCGGATGCCCCATCGACGGGGCGCCGACGGCCAGGGCGAGGCGGTCGGCGGGAACGGGCCACGGGATGGTCTTGCGGGCTTTGACCACCGGACCTTGCTCTTTCACCTCGGGCCGCGGCGGAACCTCGACGGACGTGAGCCGCCCGTAGTGAACCGCAACGGTATCGAGCGCCATGGCTTCGTCGAACTTGCCCGCGATGACCAACACGGCGTTGTTTGGCCCGTAGTGCCGCCGATAGAATGCATGCACAGCTGCCTGGGGCACCTTCTTGATGTGCTCCATGTGCCCGATCACGGGCCAACGGTACGGGTGCTCTCGGAAGGACGCCCCGAGCACGAGCTCATCGAGGGTACCGTCGACGTTGTCCTCCGTGGTGGCCAGCCGCTCTTCGATCACCACCTGCCGCTCCGTTTCGATCTGCTCGGGACGCAGGGCCAAATGCTGCATGCGATCGGCTTCGAGCGACGCAGCGAGCGCCAGGGCTTTGGACGGGATGATGTTGACGTACGCCGTGAAGTCGACGTCGGTCATGGCGTTCGAGGAACCGCCGGCGGCCTCCATGCGGCGATCGAAATCACCTTCCTCGGCGCCTTCCGTCTGGGTGAACATCAGGTGCTCGAACAAGTGCGCGAGGCCTGTTTCCCCTTGGGCTTCGTTTTCGTCGCTCGAACCCACGCGAAACCACGTGGTGTACGCCACGGCGCGCGCGTTTTCGTCAGGTGCCAGGACGACCTCGAGGCCGTTCGGGAAGCGCCATTTCGAAAGGCGAAGCGCCCCGAGGTTGGCTTCGTCGATGCGGAGGGGTGTGAAGTCGGTTGTCATGGTCTGGTTCGAGGAGCCTGCGCGAGCCCCGGCCGGGACGCGCGTGGCCGAGCAGGCCGCTGACGCCAAGAGCGTCAGCGCAACGAGGCTGCGCATGCGGATGGCATACCACCTGGCAACCCGTTGCCGCCAGGAAGAGACATATGTCCGTCAGAAGCGGGCCAAAAGACTCAGGCTCAAACTATGGCGAGACAGCCGGTAACGCCCGGCCGCCGTGGGGCGAGCCCGCCCGCCCCGGTAGGCGGTGCATGCCGCCGTGGCCAGGTCGTAGCCGCTGTCGACACAGCTGACGGCGTCGCCAGGCGCGAACGCCGAGGAGGAGACATCTTGGGTGGGAACGATGGCCAACGCGTAGCCCGCGCGCAGGAGGACTCTACCGATGCGCAGCTCTGCCATGGCGTGGGGCTCGAAGGTGAGTCCATCGACCGCGATGGGGGTGATGTGGTCGCGGGGCACCGCGCTCGTGGCGACCCGCACTCCCATGCCCACGCGGCCCCAGGGGCCGAACCTTCGCATGCCGCGAACCCGCAGATCGATGCGATCGCGAAAGCCACGGTCCAAAACGATGCGGCTGCGGACGCCGGCGTCACCAAACCCTGAGCCCGCCGGGCCCGCCAGGGTGAGCACCAGGCGATCGTGAGCGGAGAACGTTTGGTAACGGGCGATGCCGGTGAACGACCAGCGCTCGTGTTCCTTCCAGGTGACGCCCAGCATGTAGGCATCGGGCAGACGGTAGCTGAGTTCGCCATCGATACACGGGGCCGTGTCGACGGGCGGGCAGGGTGAGCTGGCTGTGGCGCCGCTGCCGCGGGTGATTCGCCCCCTCTCCACGTCGAGGCGGACGCCGTCACCGTCGTTTCCGAGGGCCCGGCTGGCGTAACCGACACCGATGGACAGAGGCCCACGCAGATAGTGCAGGCCCGCGCCCAAGGTGAACGCTGGTGAGGTGGCAAAGGGCGACTGGCCCGCATTGATTTCGTAGCGGGTGGTGGCAGCCGGGTTCTCGAACCCACACGGCAGGCCGCCGCAGCTGGCGGTAATGCCAGGTGAGCCCTGGTTGATGGCGGTGTCTTCGTCGAACGTGAACCGGCCCGCGGGGAAGAGGAAACCGGGGGCAAGACCCACGTGCAGGTGCTTACCCATGCGCACGGCCAGGGCGGGGACGAGGGCGAAGTTTCGGAGATCGAGTTCGATGCCGTGATAGCGCGTGGGCGGGTTGCCATCGGCGCCCGGGCTGTAACGGACGTGTTCGAACGACGGCCAGTACGCAGCAACGGCGAGAGTGAAGCGCCCGAGTACGTTGGCGCCGATCCCGAGGAACCCGCCGGGGCCGGGTGACCAGGGTTTGGGCCAGGTCGTCTCGTTGCCGAGCGCTTCGGGGAAGCTGACGCCCGGCCCCGGACGACCGCTGGTGGGGTCGATGGGAGCGCGCTGTACGGTCGTACGGGTGGATCGGACCATCCCCGAAAGGTGCAGCTCCGTGCCGGTGAGCAAAGAAAGGGCGGCCGGATTCCAGTAGACGGAGGTGAGGTCACCCGTGGTCGGGCCCGCGAATCCCACACCGCCCACGAACGGTTCGTCGAGAGGGGTGCCGGTGGCGCGGGGTGAGTCCGCAGTGACCAGAAGCAATCCCAGGGCGAAGGCAAGGCCGCGCGCGAGCTGATGTCGGGAGCAGAGCGTGACGGGCGTGCGCAAACCGTTGCCACGATAGACGACGACGGTCGGGGCAGCAACGGTCTGTCCGTCGGGCGGAATGTGGGAAAGCCAGACTGCGACTTGCTCCGTCTCCCCCGGCTTGGTTAAGCTGGTTTCCGTGACCAAAGCGAGCGTCTCTTCAATCGCCGGCTGCTCGTGGATGCGGTCGACCGCAGCCGGTAGCCGGCGTGCTCCTCGGTGTCTGCGTCTTCGCGGGAGCCTGTGGCTGCTGTGGGCCGTGGGCGCGACGGTGATGTTGCCCGCCTGTGAGAAGGTGACGTCTGAGAGTATCGAGCGCTGGAAAGGCACGGTGAAGGGCCCGGACAAACTCGAGGATGCGTTCGAGGACGCCTCCCTCGCGCCCGCCCTTCGGGCCGAAGCGGCCGCAGCGCTCGTGTCCTTGGGTCGAAGCGAGGTGGTCAATCAGCATGTGGCTGCGCTTTCCCCCGAGGCGCGCGCACCCCTGGTCTCAGCCCTCGTGGCTCGCCATCTCGAGACGCTCGGCCGTGGAGAGCAGGGGCAACCCACGCAGGACGCCCGCGACGCCCTGTTTGGCTTGCGCGACCTGGCCCGCGAGACCGAGCGCCAGGCTATCGATCGCGCCCTGCTGACAGTCGTGGAGGCCCAGCTCCAAAAACCGGGCCAACTCGGGGCCAGCGCCAGCTTGAACAAGATCGTCGAGGCGCTGGGGGCTTCGGCGGCGCCCGTGCTGGTGAGCCTGATGGGGAAACCCGCTGCGCCCCATGCGGAGATCGCGGACCTGCTGACGAAGGTGGGCTCGGAAGACCACCGCGCGCAGGCGTCCGAGGCCTTGGTGGCCCTGGCGCCGAAGCTGTCGCCGGAAAGCGGAGATCTGTGGAGGGCCCTTGGCCTGCTGGGGGGGCCTGCCGCTCTGGCGTACCTCAAGAGGCAGGTCGACGGGGCCCCTTGGCAAAGGGCCCAGCAGGCCGCGCGGGCCTTGCAGCTGCGGCCTCAGCCCTCGCTGGGTGCGTTTGCGCTCGAGCGTGCCGACGATCCGAAAATGCACGGAAACGTGCGAGAGGAGATGTTCGGCCTGGCCGAGATTTGTTGCGGTCGGGGCACGGAGCCTGGCCTCCTGGCGCTCCTCCGGCGCACCCCGAACCCACTGGCGCGTTACCGAGCGTATGAGGCGCTCTTGCACGTAGCGGGCCCCGAGGGCATCGGGCCTGGGCTCGAGGCCTTCCCCGAAAAGGCGAGCTACGAGGCTGATGACTTGACTGAATTTTTGGTAAAGGACACGGCACGATTGGGCGCGGCGGCGCACGGGACCGTGGTGGATTTGTTGAACGCTCACAATGTGCTCAAACGCTGGGTGGGGGTGCTCGTGCTCGAGCAGATCGGAAGTGCCGAGGACGTGCCTCGGCTCGAAGGCCTTGCCCGGGACAAGGGGCGCTTGAAGGGCCTTCCTTCCGGCCGCAGCGTGGGCGAGGAGGCGAGCCGCGTCGCAAGGCACTTGGCCAAGGGGGCGTAGCTGAGCCACAATGCAAGGCCATTCTCCGCACCCCTCGGCGCAAGACCCCCGTTCCCCATCATGACCATCGATCTGAACAAAAAAACCCTCCGCCACTTCTACTGCCGCGATGCAATGTGGCAGTGTTTCGAGCGCATGTCGGAGGACTTCGATCGAGGCATCGACGACCTCATCAACGAGGCCATGCGCTACTTCGCGCGCGAAAAGGGGTACCTGGCCTCCCCGAACGACCCACCCGGCCTGCCGACTCCGCCCCCGCGGCTTCCGTCGGTGCCGCCCGCTCCGCCGCAGCGTCGGCCCAACCTGCCGACGCCGCCGCCCGCGCAGAGCCGAGCCCCCGTCACCCCGCCTCCTCCGCCGGCCGCGCGATCGACCGATGTTCCCGCCCCGCCGCTCTATCTCATCTTCGACAACCGCAAGTACCTCGTCGACAAGGAGCAGTTCATCATCGGTCGGGGTGCCAAAAGCTCGGATCTTCCCATCCGCGACGGCAACATCTCTCGCAAGCACGCCGCGGTCATCCGCCGCAGCGGGGCCTACTACATCAAGGACCTCGGTTCGACCAACGGCATCGACTTCGAGGGCAACCGGGTGGACAACCGCCGAATCGAAGAGGGCGACGTGTACTACCTCTGCGATTACGAGCTGAAGTTCACGTACAAATAAGCGTTCGTTGCCGAAGGCTTCGCAGAAGGAAACGGCTCTCGGGCGGGCCGTGGCGGCCGGTCTGACAGGCGGCATGGTCGCAGGAGCAGCGGATGCTGCGCTGGCCGTATGGCGCCTCGGGGACCAGCTCTTCGGGTGGCGAAAGGCGCAGCTGGTCTGTGTCGGTGTCGCCTTGGGCGCCGCCCTCGGCTTGGCGCTGGGGGGCCTCGGCTGGGCCCTGGCACGTGCCAGCGGCCGCCTCGGGGCAGCAAGCCGGTGGAGGCAAGGCGTCTGGCCCGCGCTCTTGGCCGCACCCGTCGTGTGGAGAGCTGCTTTTTCGCTGTTCTCGGGACCCAAGGCTTCCCAGATTCCGGGCCACGAAGTCTTGTCCTGGGGGCTAGCGCTGCTCGGCGTGGCCGTGTGCGGGCTTTCGGGCGTTTGGGTGAGCGTGACGGTCGTCGAAGGCGCGCGTTTGGGCCGCGTCCGGATCCTGGCAGGCGCGTGCTGGGGCGCCCTCGGTGTGGTGGCGACGGCCAACGCGTTCGTGCTGCCAAGACTCTATCCCTGGTTTCACGAGACGCTCGCTGCAACGGCCCTCGCCTTGGCCGTTTTGGGGGCCTGGCTGTCCCTGGCGCGATCGCCGCGCGTGAGGCATACGGTGGTTGCGTCGCTGGTGGCGGCGTCCCTGTGTGCTGCCGTCGCCCAGCAAGCGCTCGCAAACCGGCGGCAGGTGCGCTTCGCGCTCTTCGACAAGACCGCAGCCCTGGGGGTCTACGCCCGCTTTGTTCCTCTGCCGAGCGCCCGTCGGGTCTCGTTGACGAAAACGCGGCGCGATGGGGGCAATGCCCCCGCGGCGCCGGTGGGTGAGGGGCCCAAGCGTCCCGGTGCCGACGTCATCCTGGTCACGGTCGACGCCCTTCGGCCCGACCACGTCGGTGCCTACGGTTACGCGCGACCCACCACCCCGGCGCTCGACGCCCTGGCACGAACCAGCACCCGCTTCGTCCGTGCGTACACCCAGGCGCCACACACGTCGTTCGCCACCACGTCGATGCTCACCGGCAAGTACTACCCCACCTTGCTGCGGCTCAAGCAAGGTGACGAAGGCGAGCCCATCACCACCATCGTTCGGCGCTATGGTTGGAAGACGGCCGCGTTTTATCCGCCGGCGGTGTTTTTCGTGGGAGGAGACAAGCTTGCCGCCTTCAGAGACAGCGGTTTTCAGTTCGAGTACCTCAAAGTCGAGTTCCTCGATGCCGAGGCCCGCATCGATCAGATCGCGTCGTACTTCGAGACGGTCAAGCCCGAGCGCGCCTTCCTCTGGGTCCACTTCTTCGAGCCGCACGAACCCTACGAACGGCATGAAGGGCACGATTTCGGGCCCAACGATCGGGATCGCTACGACAGCGAAGTGGCCTATACGGACGCGGCCATTGCACGCCTCCTTGCCTACCTCGAGGCGCGGCGCCCCAACGCCATCGTCATCGTCTCGGCGGATCACGGTGAAGAGTTCGACGAACACGGCGGGCGTTATCACGGCAGCACGCTTTATGAGGAGCAGGTCCGTGTTCCCTTGATCATTCATGTCCCCGGGCTGCCTGCCCGCATCGTGGAGGGCCAAGCGGAGTTGGTCGATCTCGCGCCCACGATCTTGTCGTTGTTGGACATTCCCTTGCCCGCGCGGATGCGAGGAACGGACCTGGGGCCATGGCTTGCAGGAGCCTCGGACGAGGCGATGCCACCAGCCTTTGCGGAGGTCGAAGACAAACGCATGGTGGTGCATCGAGGCGACAAGCTCATCTGCGGGGGACAAGCGGGGGCGTGTCAGCTCTTCGATTTGAAGAACGATCCCACGGAACGCCAGAATCTGATCGACGAGGCGCCCGAGCGAGCGCAGGCACTGACCCGCTTGCTCGACGAGTGGCTCGACGCCCAAGGCCAGCTCGAGGCCCTCGAAGCCCCTGCGGAGTCGGGCCAGCTGCCACGTGCGCTCGCGCGGGGACGGCTAGGGGATGCGGAGGCGGCTCCGGGGCTGCTGGCGCTGGTGAGCGCGCCCGGGCCCGCGCCTCTGCGCGAGGAGGCGGCTCGGCTCCTCGTGAGCTTGCCTCCGCAAACGGAGCTCGCCGGGGCGCTATCACAAGCCGTCCCGACGCTCGAGGCAGACGTCCCGGGGCTCGCGACCTGGGTGGCGGTGGCGGCTTTCGCCGCTGGTAGCCCCTCGGACGCCGTGCAGGCGAGGGTGCGGCAGGCGCTCGCCCTGCCACACGCGGAGGTCCCTGCGGGGACAGGGCCGGCAGACCCTGAGGCTCCCTCGATGGACTTGCCCCTCGCGGCGGCGCTGGCCTTGGCCGAGACGGGCGCAAGCGACGGTGCTCCGACGCTACGGCGAGCCCTGGAACGGTGTGACGGTGGCGCGCTTTGCCGGCGCGTGGTGCGTGCTGTGGCCCGCTTGCAAGACCCAGGCGCGGTGCCCGCACTTCACGCGGCCCTGGAGCACGTGAACGTCAGGCTGGAGGTCGTGAAGGCCCTGGGGTCCATGCAAGATCTCCGTTCGGTGCCCGTGCTGGTCCAGGCGCTACGCTTCGACGAGCGGGTGCCGGTGAGGGCCGAAGCCGCCCGCGCTCTGGGGCGCATGGGTGTACCCGCGGCGCGGCGTGCACTGTCTCGAGCGGCGCGCCGGGAGCGCGAGCGGGTCGTGGCTGATGCGATCGCGGGAGCGCTCCGGGGCGACCTCAACCGGTAACGTCCAGCAGCCAGCGTCGGTACGGGCCGCTCACGGCCTCGGGCTCCAGCACGAGAAACTCGGGCACGTCGTAGGGATGGAGGGTCGCGAGGCGCGTGTGGAGCTCACCGAGCCGTTCGCGCCGGACCTTGAGGAGACACAGCACCTCGTCGTCCTCGCAGATCTCGTCCTTCCAGGCGTAGATCGAAAGTACCCCCGGGACCAGATTGGCGCACGCGGCCAGACGCTCCGAGACGAGCACCCGCGTCAGCTCTCGAGCCACCTCCAACGAGGGCAGCGTGGTCAACACCACGGCGAGGCCGTCGGCGCTCTCGACGGCGGTAGGGGGCTGCGTCCTATCCATGACGGAGCGAAAGCGTAGCCAGCCGCTCCCCGAGGAGGCAAGCCCTCACGACCGTTGACGTTGGGCACGGGGCGAGATACAACCCGCGCCCGGTGCTGATCGTTCAAAAATACGGCGGAACCTCGATGGGCTCCGTGGAACGAATCCAAAATGTCGCCCGTCGCTGTTTGGCCGCGCAACGGCAAGGCCACCGCGTGGCGGTGGTGGTGTCGGCGATGTCGGGCGAGACCAACCGGCTTTTGGGGTTGGCCCGTCAGATATCGGAAGATCCGAACGAGCGCGAACTTGACGTCATTGCGTCCACGGGAGAGCAGGTCTCGGTAGGCCTCTTGGCCCTGGCCATTCAGGCCCAAGGGGGCAAGGCCAAGTCCCTCCTGGGCCACCAGGTCCGTGTGCGGACGGACAGCGCGTACTCTCGCGCCCGGATCCGCACCATCGACGTTCAGGCCATCGTGCACGCGATGGACGAGGATGAAATCGTCGTGGTGGCGGGCTTCCAGGGCGTCGACGACAACGGGAACATCACCACGCTGGGCCGTGGGGGCTCGGACACCTCGGCGGTGGCCGTCGCGGCCGCGCTCAAGGCGGACGTGTGCGAGATTTACACGGACGTCGACGGGGTCTACACAGCCGACCCGAACGTGGTATCGAACGCCCGCAAGGTCGCCCGCATCAGCTACGAAGAGATGCTGGAGCTGGCCTCGCTCGGCGCGAAGGTCTTGCAGATTCGCTCGGTCGAGTTCGGGATGAAGTACGCCGTGCCCATTCACGTCCGTTCGAGCTTCAACGACAACGAAGGAACCTGGGTCGTGCCTGAAGAGAAAGCCATGGAAGACGTCCTGGTCTCGGGCGTCACTGCCACGCGAGACGAGGCAAAGATCACCCTGCTCGGCATTCAAGACACCACGGGCATTCACGCCCGGGTGTTCAAGCCGCTAGCTGACGCGGGCATCGTGGTGGACGTGATCGTCCAGGCCCTCAGCGCCGAGGGCCACACGAACCTCACCTTCACGTTGCCAAACGGTGACCTCAAGCGGGCACGCGACCTGCTGGTCAAAAACTGCGCCGATCTTGTGACGGCCGACAGAGTCCTTACCGAGAGCAACCTGTCCAAGGTGTCAATCGTCGGTGTGGGTATGCGCTCCCACGCGGGCGTGGCCGCCAAGATGTTCGAGCTGCTCGGGCAGGAGAACATCCGGATCCAGCTCATCTCGACCTCGGAGATCAAGATCTCCTGTGTCATCGACGCCAAGTACAGCGAGCTGGCCGTGCGCGTTTTGCACGACGGGTTCAAGCTCGCCGTAGCGGCGTCCTGAGGAACCATCGCGGGCGCGCGAGGTCAGGGCCCCGCGCGCCGGCTCGTTTCAGCCTGCGTTTCTGAGACCTGCGGCCACACCCACGAGCGAGGACATGAGCGCTCGTTCCAGAGCGGGACGCGTGGGGCTCTCGGGCGGCGTGTCCCGGTAGCGGCGCAGCAGCTCCACTTGCACCCGGCCGATCGGGTCGACGTAGGGATTCCGCAGGTCGATTTGGCGCGCCAGCGTGGGATGCTGGCCCAAGAGGGGACCTTGGAAGGTCTCTTCGAGCAGCTGACATGCCTCGAAAAAGGCCTGTTCCAGCCGTGGAAAAAAGCGGTCCGCGAGCTCGGGCTCCACCAGGCTGAGGTAGGCGCGGGTAACCTGAAGGTCCGCCTTGCCGAGCGCCGTCGCCGCGCTGTCGAGGGTGCTCGCGAAGAACGGCCACGCGGCAAACATCTCGCGCCGCAGGGCAAGGGGAAGACTGCGAAGTCCTTCGGCGAGGCCATAGAAGGAAGGTACGGGCAAGCGTACCTGCGTCCAGGACATGACCCAGGGGATGGCGCGTAGATCGCGGAGCTCCCGCACCCGGCCCGAGCGGTAAACGGGCCTGGAGGCGATCTTGAGTGCTCCGATCTCGCGAATGGGCGTGAACTGCTCGTAGAAGGCGAAGAACCCCGGGGTGGCAAGCAGCTCCCGGTAGGCCTGGGTCGACAACTGCGAAGCGCTCGTGAGCCGCTGTCGCCAGTCATCGGGAACCTCTCCGTGCTCGCCCCGGGCGTCGCGTGCGGCGGCGCGGGTGAGGTGAAACAGGAGCTGCTCGAGGTGCCGGTGCGCGAACTCGGGGTGGCTGTAGCGATCCGCCAGCGCCTCGCCCTGTTCGGTCAGACGCATGCGGTAGCCCACCGTGCCCGGCGGCAAGCTAGCAAGCGCACGGCCTGCGCTGCCCCCACCGCGGGCCGTGGACGTACCGCGGCCGTGAAAGAACCACACCGGCACGCCGAAGCTCTTCCCCACCGCCGTGATGGCTTCCTGCGCCCGGTAAAGCGCCCAATTGGCCGCGAGAAAGCCCGCGTCCTTGTTGGAATCGGAGTAGCCGATCATCACCTCCAGCCCGCTGCGCCCGCGGACGTGGGCGGCAAAGATGGGCTGGCCGAGCAAACGACGAACGGTTTCGGGTGCGTTTTCGAGATCGGCAAGCGTCTCGAAGAGAGGTACCACGTCGAAAGGAAGGGCTTCACCCGGGCGGTACAGGCCCACCTCGCGCGCAAGCACCAAGACCTCGAGCATGTCCGCAGCGGATCGGGTCATGCTGACCACGTAGGCACCGCGGGCCTTCCACGCCGCAAGCGCTCCCAACGCCACGGCCAGCGTGCGGCTTTGGGGGCTGTACCCCACGGGTGCGAGCGGGCGGGCGCTCGCCAGCTCTTGGGCCAGCAGCGCTTCGCGGACCTCGGGCGTGAACGAGGCGTAATCGCTGGTCAGTCCCGCCGCCTGGAAGAGCTCAGCGACGGCCTCGCCATGCGCCCTCGACTCTTCACGCAGATCGAGAGCGACGAGATCGAGCCCGAAGGCCTCGGCCCGCACCTCCATGGGGCGCACCAGCAGCTCGCGGGCCGGCGAGAGCGACAGGGCGTCGAGGGTGTCGCCGAGCAGCTCCAGATCAGCGAGAAGCGCGGGGGCAGTTTTATAGCCCTCCTCGCGCCCTTCCGAAAGCGCGTCGAGGCGACGGGTGATCGCGCGACAGAGGCCGCGTAGCGGTTCGTCGGGAAAGAACGTTTCGGGAGGCAGGCCTGCCACCACCGCTTGCAGCCTGGCCAACACCTCCGAGGGGAAGGTCAGCCTTTCCGTGGACACGGACAAATCGCGCACCAGCCCCTCGAGGGCGGCTGCGTAGCCCCGGACGGCCTCGCGCCGGGCGAAGGCCTGGGCCCACGAGGTGACTTCGGGCAGCACATTGGGGTTTCCGTCCCGATCGCCGCCTATCCAGCTGCGGAACACCACAGGGGGAGGCAGATTGGCCTTCCGCCCGTAGTGCGCCTCGAGCGCGGCTTCGAGGCCACGCACCAGACGGGGCAGGGTGAACCACAGCACCTGCGGTAGGTAGTGCAGGCTGCCGCGCACTTCGTCTTCCACGGTGGGCCGGGCGTGTCGCATGTCGCGCGTGCCCCACAAGAGACCCACCCGCGCATCGATCTCCGAAAGGTCGGCCCGCTCCAAGGCTCGTTCCACGGACTCGAGATGTTGTCGTACCGAACGGCGGCGGGTCTCCGTGGGGTGAGCCGTGAAGGTGAGGTGCAGCTTGACCGAGGAGAGCAACGAGACGGCCTCCTCGAAGCTGAGCCCCTGGGTTTTGAGATCGCCCACGAGCGCCATCAGCGACTCTCGGCGGGGACTCTCTGCGCTGCTGTTGGCCTCGCGGGAGGCGTTCACACGGGCGCGGTGACGTTCCTCGGCCAGGTTCACCAGGTGGAAGTAGAGCGTGAACGCCAGCACCAGGCCCTCAGCATCCTCGACCGGGAGGCCCGCGAGACGCGCACGGAGGGCATCGGCTTCGTGCTGTGCATCCTCACCCGAGCTGGACGTTTGCCGCAGATTCTTGACGGCGGCGCGCACCTCGTCCGCGAGGCGAAACAGCGATTCGCCCGAAAGCGCCGCGATTTGTCGGGTCAGCGCGCGCGCCAGCAGGTTCACCTCCTGGCGCAGGGGAGCGGGTGCGGCAGCGAACATGACGTCAGCCGCAGATTCAGAAGGCGATGATGATGAGAGGAACGACTTCGGCTCTGTCATGGGAATTCCGGGGCAGACGGGCCCGCAAGAAGTCCTGACGCGTTCTTCCGGGTTTGACAAGACCTGTCTCGAACGAGAGGTCCCGTGCTTCGGATGTGTTTCCAACTCAAAGGCCAGCGGGCGAGGGGGGCGCCTGCGGGCCCGGCGGGCCTCTCAGCTGCCGCCGAAGAGGCTCTCGCCCTCGGCCACCAAGGCCTGAGCGTCCACGGCGAGGGTCATCCAGCCTGCGCTGTACTCGCTGCGGGCCAACACCTCACCGGTTGGCGTGCTGCCTTCAGACCCAGCGCTCGAGGCCCCCACACGAGCCAGGTCGAGGTGCCCCAACGGTTTGCCGCGGTAAAAGTACTCTACGCGAACGACCACCGTGGGCTCGCCGCTTGCGGGCTTTTCGTCCTTTCCCAACACATCCGCAGGAAACAAAGCAAACACCCGGTCGTGCCAGTTTCCCGCCGTTTGATCCGGCTTGTCGGGGGTCTCCGCAGGGAGCAGATCACCACCCGGACGGTTCTCGAAGCGGCGGAACTGGAACTCCTTCTTTTTGCCATTCGCCGTGATCACCAGCTTGTCGATGTCCTGCAGCGCGAAGGCGTGGAGCTTTCGCTCTACTAGATTCGATCGTGCCGCCTGAAAATCCGTGAGGATCTGGCGGGCCACGATGTACACCTGTCCGTCTTCCACGTCGCGCACGTAGGGCTCCGTGCCGCCGGGCGGTGGAGGCGCCAGGTCGAAGGTCTTCGTGATGCCCTTGTAGGTGACCGTCACCCGCTTTTTGGGTTCGGCCAGGCCCAGATCCTTGAGCTTGTCGGCATCGAGTACACCCAGCGCACGGGAGGCCTTGAGGGGCGCAAAGAGCGTCCAGAGCTTGTCGGCGCCGTCGTTGCCCCTGACCGTCCGCTCGGGAATGGCCGTTTGAACCACGGGGTGTCCGGAGGGAAGGTCGACGCTTGCGCCGCCGCGACCCGCAAGGCGCACCCAGACGGCACGCCCATCGTCCAGCGTCGTGCTGCTGAGCTCGACCCAGTCGCGCACCTTGATCTCGGGTGGCGGCGTCGCGGTCTTGTCGTCTGGCGCTTTGCTGGGCGCCACGCGATCGAGTTCCTCATAGCGAACCGTTTGCAGCTCACTCTTCGTGATGTCGAGCACGTAGGCCTGACCGCTCTCCAAAGACGGTTCGCGTTGCCAGGTCAGGTAGGCGGCCACGAGGCCGGCCAGGGCCAATAGGCCTTGGATGGTGGCGGCACGACGGGTCACTGGGGCTTCTCCTGGTTGTCACCCGAGACGGGCGATTGCGTGGTGGCTTCGGTCTTCGGGACCGTCCTGGTCGCTGGTTTGGGTTCGAGCGGTTTGCGGAGACGCGCTCTTCGGCCGCGGCGGGTGAAAGCGAGGCCGAAGGCGACGACGAATGCCGGGGCCAAGACCACGGAGCCGTAGAACCAGGCCAAGTCTTGCTTGCGGGTGTGGACGATGGCGACGTCCTCCTCGTTGTTGATCCGACCGGCCGTTCGCTCTTCACCGCCCAACCAACGTACGGCGTCGAGGAACAGGGCCGCGTTGCCCTGGTTGCGCACGGCGACGTCGGTAAGGGCGTCGGAATCGGCCAGCACCACCACACGCCCCTCTTCTTCCGGAAGCACCGCGCTCGCCGTCCGCTTGGTGACGACGGCGGTCAGCTCGTAGGCCTTGCGCACTTCGGTTCCGCTGTCGAACTCGAAGTTTCCGTCGACGTCGTTCCACGTCTTGTTGTCGGCGTGGATGGTAAACCGTCGGTTCGTTAGCCCCCCCGGGCTCTCCGAGATGTTGTCGAGGTGTCCCGAGGTGGGAAACACCACGGGCAGACGCTTTCCGTAGCGGGACAACGTGGTGACCGACGCGTGCGAGGAAAAGTTCGCCGTGATCACGTTCACGCGATCGGAGGTTTGGAAGGTGCGCGTGGCGAAGATCTGGTCATGAGCCAGGGTCGCGGGCGTGAACTTGAGCCCCAGCGGGTCGAGCAGATTCTCGAAGCCCATGCCGGACTCGGGATCGAGGGCCAAGAGCAACCGCCCTTTGCGGTCGACGTACCGCTCGATCGCGGTGGCCTCTTCGGGAAGGAAGGCTTCCTTGGGGCCCACGACCAGCACGATGGTGGCATCGGCGGGCACGCCCGACGCCAACCCTTCAGCCATGCCGAGATCCCGCACCTCGTACCCCTGGTCCATCAACAAGCCCCGGATGAGGCCAATCGTGGCCCGGCGATCCGTGTCGCCGATCGTGCTGGGTGAACGCTCCCCGTGGCCCTGTGTGATATAGGCGATGCGCGGCGGCCGCGTTACCCCAAGGAGGCGTTTGTTCACCTCTTCGTCGAGGCGGCGGAGCTGGTCGCGTCCGCGTTCGAGCTCGAGCGGCACGGCGATCTGCTCGCGCACCTTGTCGCGGCCGATGACGATGATGCCGTTGCCGCTGACCCCGAGTTCCCTTGCTTTTGCGGGGTTTAGGGCCTGATCGTGAGTCTCGACGCTCAGCAGGTTCGACTTCGCCTTCAGGTCCTCGAAGTAGCTTTCCACCTCCTCGTGAACGTCGTTGGCAGGGGGGAAGAAGAGGTAAACCTGGACGGGTTTATCGAGGGCGCCCACGATGGCGAGAGTGCTCTCCGCCGCTTTGGCGACGCGAAAGTAGGAGAGGTCCTTCTTGATGTCACGCTCCGACGCGACGTAGGCGAAGGAAAACACGAACACCAAAGCGAAGCCGATGCCCAGACCCGATGTCATGGCGGCCCGCACGCGCGCGAGGTCGCGAACGGGGGCCCTGGCCATGCCCGCCAAAGACAGCTCCACGAACACGACCGGCAAGGTGCCAAGCACCATGCACGCGGGCCACAAGGTGCCGAACACGGCGGCGAGGCGGGGCCAGGTCTTTGCGAGAGTATGACCCGTCAGGTGGAAGTAGACGTCGGAGGAGAGGAAAAACGCGAAGAGGGCGAGCGTGCCCAGCCCGTAGAGGGCCAACAGGGCCCGTTCGGGGCCACGCTCGGCGGCGGGGCGTCGACGGCTAACGGCGAGCTGCCAGGCCACCGCCGCCCCGACCAACACCACGCCAAAGACGGTGGCGCCCGTCGAAGCGCCTCCGCTCACGAGAATCCTCTGCCCCACGAAGACCGTGAGGAGCCCCAGCCCGTACACGAGGGAGGGCAGCGGCGTGGCCGCATGGTTCGTCTTCGAAGTTAGCGCCATCGTCGAGCCTCCAAAACGCGCGTGGCCGCAAAGAGCGCGAAATAAATCACCGCGAAGTAATAGACCACGTCACGCAAATGAATGACCCCCTTGGCGAACGGGGTGAAGTGTTTGTGGAAAAGCGCGATGGAAACGAAGAATTCGTTGAAGGGACGCTCCGTAACCCTGGCCAAGATCCAGGCCACCAACATGATGGCCACCAATACCGTGGAGATGATCACGGCCATGACCTGATTCTTGCCCAACGCCGACCCGAAGGTTCCGATCGCCAGCGTGGTGCCACTCAGCAGCATCAGGCCCAGGTACCCCGCAACGAGGTGTCCGAACGAGATCTTCCCGTTGACCAGGATCATCAACGGCAGGTAGAGCGTGCCCAAAATCAGCAGCCACAGGAAGGCGAGAGCACCGAGGTACTTGCCCAGGATGATGTCGCGGTCACGCACGGGCGATGACGCAAGCAAAACGATGGTCCCCGTTTGCTTCTCCTCCGCCACGAGCCGCATCGAAAGGGCGACGCTACAGATCATGCTAGCCCCGCTGGAGTAAAAGAAGAAGCCGTACAAGACCTCCGCAGAGCGGCGTTCGCCGTCGCCCATGGCGAAGGCGTGAAAGAGGATGCCCACGGAGAGCAGGTACACCCCGGCGATCACGTAGCCGCTCATCGCGCGGAAATACGCGCCGAGTTCCCTCAGCGCCACCAGTTTCACATTGTTCATGATGCCACGTCTCCCGTCGTACGGCCGTCCGCGGGGGTGTTGCGGTCAGCCGTCAGCTCGAGGAACACCGATTCGAGCCGCGAGGACGCGCGCCCCATCTGCAAGAGGTCGAGCCCGCCTCCCACGATGGCGCGAGCCAGGTCCGCGCGCAGGTCGAGAGGAGCGCTCACGCGGAACGTGACTTCGGTGCCGACCTCCGCAAGCTTCTGCACCTTCGTGACCTTGTGAACCTGCTCGAGGATCTGAGCGGCGCGCGGCAGAGTCACCGCGCACCGTAATCTCCGATTCGCCTGCGCGCTCCATGAGGTTCGCCAAATCGTTTTCCGAGCCCTGCGCAACGATCTCGCCTTGCTGAATCACCAACAGGGCGGTCGCAAGTCTGGCTGATCTCGGCCAAAAAGTGGCTGGAGATGAGCAGGGTGTGTTCCCCGCGGAGCGCCTTGATGAGGTTCCGCATTTCGACGATCTGAACGGGATCTAGCCCGCTCGTGGGTTCGTCGAGAATCAACAGGGAGGGCCGATGCACGAGGGCCTGAGCCAACCCGACGCGCTGACGATAACCGTGCGACAGCGCGCTGATGAGTTCGTCGTGCACCTCCTGCAGGGCGGTTTTTTCTTCGGCCTCGGCCACCCGCTTCGGGGCCTCGGAGGCAGAGATCCCCCGGAGCTGGGCCGCGAACGACAAATAGCGGCCCACCGTCATTTCGTTGTAGAGAGGCGGCGTATCCGGCAGGAAACCGATTCGACCTCGCACCTCGTGGGCGTCGTCGATGGCGCTCCGGCCGTCGACCGTAACGCGACCCGATGTTGGCAACAGCACGCAGCTCAAAATCTTCAACGTGGTGCTCTTGCCAGCCCCGTTGAGACCCAGAAATCCCACGACCTCACCGGTTTCGATGTCGAAATCGAGGTCGCGAATCGCAGCGTGCTCCCCGTAATACTTCGTCAATCCGCGGACTTGAATCATGGGAAAGCCGTGACCTTATAACCTAGAATGGCGCCAGGCTCTATACTCCTGTTGCACCTTGTGGTTTGCCCAACCAAGCCGCTGCCTCGTTTATTCCCGCCGGGACCTCCAGACGCGCGGGGAATCCGTCTTTTCGAAGCGTGCGGGGGCTGTGGTGTGCCTGGCCGCCCTCGCGGTCACGTCGGCCTGCGGCGCCGATGGCGACCGGTCCCTCGGCACGCAGCAGGCTGACGCCACTCGCATCGCCCCCCCCGACTTCGGGAGCAGGGCCCCCGAGGTCTGCGGCCGCGCCACCCAGCCGCTGTCCTTTGCGCCGAAGGCGGTCGATATGCTCTTGCTCTTCGATCGCTCGGGGTCGATGTCCCAGGCCTTCGGGAACAGCTCCCGCATCGAGGTGGAGAGCCAGTTGCTCGAGGAGTGGCTTTGGGCCTACCACGACCGCATTCGCTTCGGCTTTCAGTCGTTCCCCAGGCCCGGCGGGTGCGGCCAGCCCTCTGTCTGCTGCGTGGATGAGCCCCAGGTGGCTCCGGCCTCGTTCACGGCAGCCGCCGTGGCGGCGGCGATCGAAGCTGCCTCGCCGGTGGACGGGAACACACCTACCGCGCAGGCGTTGTCGACGGCGGGGAGTTTCTTCGCGGCCCGGCCGCCCGCGGGGGCCGAGCGATATGTTCTGCTTTCGACCGATGGGCAACCGAGCTGCTTGGTTACGGGCGTGTTGGGGCAGGAGGTGATCCGGTCGGGGCAGCGCTTGGAAGGTCCGTGTGTCGACGCTCTCGCGGCGGTTCGCGGTCTGCGGGCGCTAGGCATAAAGGTGATCGTGCTGGGAATTGGGACCGACCTCGAGCTGGGCATCCAGGGGGCGCCGAGTTGCCTCGAGGACCTGGCGCGCGCCGGGGGTGCAGCCCGAGAGGCGGCAGACGGAGGCCCCTCGTTCTATTCGGCAAGGACCCCGCGCGAACTCGAGTTGGCGTTGCAGCGGATCTTCGGGGCGTTGGTCCAACCCTCGTGCACGATGGCGATCAGCCAGGAGGCCCCGGACCCCAACAATGTTTCGTTGTTCTTCGACATGTCCGAGGTCCCCTTCGATGCCAACCGTACGGACGGCTGGAACTGGCTCGAGGGCAACGCGGGGCGTGTGCTCGAGGTCTACGGGGCTCCCTGCCGGCGCCTCGAGCGACTTCAGGTGGCCGGCGTTGAGATTCGTTACGGCTGTGCGCCCTGCGAGACGCCAGGCTCGTGCCGTTGAGACGACGACCCGGCGCGTGGTCCGAACGCTCGCAGGGACGCCCGGCCTACAGCACCGTGATCCAGTTGTCGGGATCCGGGGTGCGCCCGTATTGAATGTCGGTAATCGCCTTGAAGAGGCGCTGTGACAGCTCTCCCGGCTTGCCGTCGCTCACGGCGAACCGCTGGTCCTTCCAGCCAAGCTCGCCCACCGGCGAGATCACGGCGCCCGTACCGCAGCCGAAGACTTCGACCAGCTGCCCTTTGCGTTGGGCCGCCAGCAGTTCCTCGACGGTGATCCGGCGTTCGTTCACGGCCAGGCCCCATTGGCGCAGCAGGTGGATGACGCTGGCCCGGGTGACACCCGAAAGGATGGTGCCCGTGAGCGCGGGGGTGGCCACCTCGTCTCCGATACGGACGAAGAGGTTCATGGTACCCACCTCTTCGAGCGCCGTGTGTTCGATGGCGTCGGTCCAAAGCACCTGGGAGAAGCCGGCTGCTTTGGCGTCCTCGGCGGCTTTCAAACTCGCGACGTAGTTGGCCGCCGCCTTGACCGCTCCCAGGCCCCCCGGCGCCGCCCGCACGTAGTGGTCTTCGATCCGGATGCTGACCGGGCCGAATCCTTCCGCGTAATAGGCCCCCACGGGAGAGGTGATGATGAAGAACAAGTACTCCTTCGCGGGTCGCACGCCCAAAAAGGGTTCGCTGGCCACGATCGTGGGCCGGATGTAGAGGGCGGTGCCGGGAGACGACGGGATCCAGTCTTCGTCGGCGCGCACGAGGGCCTTGACGGCCTCCGCCACCAGGGCGGGCTCGATCCGCGGCATGTTCAGACGTTCAGCACCTTCACAAAGACGCGCGCTGTGGCGATCGAGCCGGAAGATGCGAATTTTGCCGTCGTCGCCTCGGTACGCCTTGATACCGTCGAAGAGGGCTTGCCCGTAGTGGAGGCCGGCGGCAGCGGGATCGAAGGCCAGCGGCCCGTAGGGGACGATCCGCCCGTCGTGCCATCCCTTCCCCTCGTGATAGTCGAGTTGCAGCATGTGGTCCGCGAAGACGGTGCCGAACTTCAACGCGGCGTCGGGTTTGCGCGCGCGAGGCGTGGTGGTGCGTTGAACGGGAAAGCTGACGGACGACATGCGACTCCTCTGGGATCAGAAAGGGAAGGGCGAGTTTAACGCATTGTCGCGCAGGCGGGGAGCGAGCGCCTCGGTTTTTGGGCGTTCTTTCCCCTCGTCTCGGTTCGCGTTTCGGTGGCGGGGCGCCCCCGCAACCGACGAGCCGCACGCGCCCAGCAGCTACGGTGCGGTGGTGCATCTGCCGATACCTGCAACGACCGTATGAGCCGGCTCGACGTCCCCTCCGAACTCACGCGGACCCTCGCGCGACGGCTCGTGGCGTTTCTGCACGCCGACGACGACGAGGCGTCGTGGGCCACCCGGGCCCTCATCTGCCTGGGCGTGTGCGCCTACGTGGCTTGGCACCCCCTGGCGCGCGTCATGATGCCCCAGGGCGACGATCCCTTCGTCGAGCGCGCCGTCGTCGGCATGGTGTGCTTGACCCTGGTGGCCTTGTCGTTCTGGGCGCCGCTGCGGCGGCAGCTGGACCTCTTCGTGGCCGGCTCCATCTACCTCGGAACCTTCCACCATCTTTGGCTTACGACGCGCAACCAGTTGAGCCCCGCCTACCTTCTGGCGCACTTCGTCCTGCTGGGGGCGCTGGGGCCCCTCCTGGTCTCGCTGCGCGCCACGGCGTTGTACGGCCTCGTGGTCACGGCTGCGTCCGGAGTGGTCGCCCTCGACGGGGGCTTCGACCGGGCCCTGCGGCTCGAACTCGTCGTGGGCACGCTGGCGCTGATGGCCGTGACCACGGCCGGGGCGTGGCGGGCGAACAAGCTGGCCCTGTCGGGGCGGCGGCAGCTCGAGAGGGTGGGCCTCTTCTTCAAAAACCTGGTCGACGTGCTCCCCGACCCCGTCTTCGCGCGCGCCGCGGACGGGGGCTGGCACCTCACCAACGACGCCTTCGATCGCAGTCTCCATGGAGGCCAGTCGGAGGAGGGCGCGGCCTCGACGTTTACGGCGCCCGAGGTCGTGGCGGCCCTGGAGCGCTTCGAGGCGTTGGCGATGGCAACCGAGCGTCCGAGCGAGCGTGACGTTGCGTTCACGGGGCTCGATGGGGAACATCGGGTGGTTTCGCTGAAAGTGGCTGCGCCTCGGCTACGCACCGGAGACCGGATCGTCGTGGGTTTGCTCCGCGACGTCACGGCCAGCCGCCGCATGGAGGCGTCGCTCAAGGCCAAGGTCGAAGAACTCGAAAGAGCCCGCACGGAGGTGCGGCGCCTCAAGGGGCTCCTTCCCATCTGCATGCACTGCGGGAACATTCGGGGCGAAGACGGGGCCTGGAAGCCCTTCGAACGGTACGTCAAGGAGCACACCGAGGCTCAGGTCAGCCACGGGCTTTGTGACCACTGCCTCGACGCACGCTACCCCTTGGGGGCCCAGGGCAAAGGCCAGGTGCCCCCCGGGTCGGCCTGAGGCGATCGGGGCCTCCGCGTTCCAGGCGCCCGATACCGGGCACCCGGCGCTGGCGTGCTGTACGCTGTGGCGGCTTTGTTTGCGCCCCCACCAGCCCTTCCGCTCGTACAAGGCGTTTCCTTGGCTCCGCTCACCACCTTGAGACTCGGCGGCCCGGCTGACGTCTTCCTCCGTGCGACCACCGACGCGGCCCTTGCGCGTGGGCTAGACTGGGCGCGAAACGCAGGGCTTCCCGTGCTCGTCTTCGGGGGGGGCTCGAATCTGGTGATTGGCGACGAGGGCTTCGGCGGGTTGGCCTTGCAGGTGGCCACCCGGGGCATCGCGAGCCGCACGACGGCCGAGGGCATCGAGGTCAGCGCCGCCGCGGGGGAACCCTGGGATGCCTTCGTCGACTTCGTGACGACGGAGGGATGGGCAGGGCTCGAATGCCTGGCGGGGATCCCGGGCCTCGTGGGCGCCACGCCCGTGCAGAACGTAGGTGCCTACGGCCAAGAGGTTGCCGAGACCCTCCTGCGGGTGCGTGTGCTCGATCGCGAGACCCTGGCGGTACGCTGGTTGGACGCGCGCGCGCTGGACTTTGCGTACCGTGACAGCCTTCTGCGGCGGGAACCCACCCGTTTCGTGGTGCTCGAGGTCGTGTTCGGTCTGCGCCCTGGGGGCTTGCCGAGCCTCCGCTACGCCGAGCTTGCGCGCGCGCTTGCGGACGAGCCTCTGCCCAGCCTGGCCCGTGTCCGGCAGACCGTGGTGGCGCTTCGGCGTAAAAAATCCATGGTGCTCGATGCGAAGGATCCGAACACGCAGAGCGCGGGGTCGTTCTTCGTCAATCCCGTGGTAGACGCGGCCACTGCGGATGCCGTGAGGCAGAAGGCCGTGGCTGTCGGATTGGTGCCCGCACCGGATCAGGTGCCGTCGTGGCCCCTCGAAGGGGGGCGGGTGAAACTGGCTGCGGGCTGGCTGATCGAGCGGGCCGGGTTTGCGCGCGGGGAACGTTGGGGCGCCGTGGGACTGTCTTCAGCGCACGCGCTCGCGCTGGTGCACCACGGGGGAGGCACGACCCGCGCGCTCGTGGCGCTTGCGCGCCGGATCCAGCAGGGCGTGGAGGAACGGTTCGGCGTTCGTCTCGAGCCAGAGCCCATCTTCATAAACGTCGGGTTCTAACGCTCGTCCGCAGCTTGGCGGGCCCGCAGCGGAATGCGAAAGGCCAGGGGGGCGCTTTGCACACCGAAGTTCGTGGTTCGGGCGATCCCGAGCAGGCAGGTGCCAAGCGGGGTGTCCGTGAGGTTTTCGGGCACCACGGTGGCAGAGGCCACACGCCCCTCGGCCGAAACGTTGAACGCCACGGCGATCTCGGGCGCCCCCTCGACGAGGGCGGCATGCGTCTGGAAACAGCGTTCGATCTTGCCCTGCTGCTTGCGGAACGCGCTCGTGAGCGCCCTGGGGTTCGGGGTCGTTGGCCTCTGCACCCCGCTCCGCTTGCGCTCGGAGGCGCCCTTTTCGGGCTGGTCCAGCGAGGGCGAGGGTAAAGCCCGTTCCTCCTCCGGCGGTGCTTCGGCTGGGACCGGAGCGGGGAGCTCCGGCGCTTTTTCTATGACCACGAACGAGGCCGGGGCCTGTGTGCGCGCGGACGGCCGCGAGAGGAAGCCGAAGGCCCCTGCCGCCACCACTAGCCCGAGGGTCAGTCCCGCCAGGGTCATCACGGCGACCTTGCGAGGCGGGGTCTCCGGAGACGGGGAGGAAGGCGTGGGCGTTGGCAGACCCGTTTCGTTCGTGTCGACCAGCGCGCGCAGCTCTTGGGTGTTGGGCGCTCGCCAAGCGGCGTCGAGCGTCGGGAGCGGCTCGCTGCCCATCACGCCCGGCATATCCCCCAAGAAGTCCCGCTGAATGTCCGCTACCAAGCGTGCCTGGGCGGCCTCGTCGCCCTGGCGGCGGCACCTCCGCAGGGCCTCCGCAAACTCGGCGGCCGAGCGGTAACGTTGTGAGGGCTCCTTGGCAAGCGCGCGGGCAAGCACGGGATCCAGCTCACGCCGAAGGTCCGTGCGGACGAGTGACACCGGGCTGGGCTCCATTTCGGCGATCCGCTTGACCGTCTGCATGGAGGTTTCTCCCTCGAAGGGATTGAAGCCCGCCAGGATCTTGTACAGCACGACGCCGGCGGCGAACACGTCGCTTTGCACCGAGGCAGGCGCGCCCCGGAAGATCTCCGGAGCGGTGTACGCGGCCTTCCCCTTGAATTCACCCTCGCGCGTGCGGTACTCGCCGGCGTCGTCCGAGAAGCGCGCGATGCCGAAATCGAGCAGCTTCACGTGACCGTCGGTGTCGAGCAGCACGTTGCCAGGTGAGACGTCTCTGTGCACGATGCCCAGGGCGTGGCCATCGGGGCGCACGAAGGTATGGGCGTGGTGAAGGGCGTCGAGGACCTTGATGAGCACTTGGAGGGCCACGTCGCCGGTGAAGAGGCCGCCGGTCTCGCGCAGGAAGCGGTGCCACAGGCCGAGGTCGTAGCCCTTCACGAACTCGAGCACCATCACGTACGCCCCGTCTTCCTCTCCGAAGTCCAGGATGTTGACGATGCCGGGGTGCTGAAGCTCCGAAAGGATGCGCGCCTCACGCACGAAGAGACCCGCCATGCGCGGGTTCTCGACGAGATGGGGCAGGATGCGCTTGATGACCACGGGGCGTGAAAAGCCGGCTGCCCCTTCGGTGCGGCCCAGATACAGCACACCCATGCCGCCGTGGGCCAGCACGCGCACCACCCGGTAGCGGCTCAGCACCGCACGGCCGAGCATGGGGTCCACGAGAGCTTTCACCTCGGCCTCCCGGCCGGGCGGCGCAGGTAGTAGTGAACGCCGCGCTCGCGATGCTCGAACCGAATCGCGATCGCGCGCCATGGTGGTCCCAAGGTTACGGTGCCCGAAAAACGATGTTGCGGGTCGAGCGCCAGAGGCTCACCCCTCGACGAGACCTGCCAACCGGGCAGCGCGATCCCCTCCACCTCCACGGGCTGCCCGGCCTTGAAGCGCCGATCGCGGGGCGCACGCACGACGGCCGTGGGCGCGGCGTTGTCGAAGCGAATCGTGAGGGCCGTCTCCGCTGAACGCGCGGCCCCCTCACCGGCGACCGCGAAGACCAGCGCAAAGGTGCCTTCGGGCAACGTAGCGGGCTTGAATACATACGCGGGCCGCGGGGTGGGGAGGGTTTTTGCGAGGCGCTCCCCGGTGAGCTGCAGCTCGTAACGTTCAGCGCTGGGAGCGTCTGGCCATGTGACCCGAACCTCGGGCAAGTGGTTTTGGTACAGGATGGTGTAGCGGCGCCCGTCGGTATCGAGCTGGGTGGCGGGCGGGAGCCGGGGCAATTCGGACGTGCCCGGATCGCGAAGCACTTGGATGTTTCCCTGGGCAACAGGCCGCCCCTGGCTCCCGCAGACCACGGCGTATCGATGGGTCCCTGGGCCCATCACCGCCAAGGCGGACCCAGGCTCGCTGAGGCTGGGATCGGAAAGGCGGCGGGGGCCGAGGCGCAGGCGCCCGCCTTCAGGGCACAAGTGGCCGAAGGACACCTTCACGGCAGAAGGCGGCGCCGGATCGTGCACGACGAACGAACCTCCTGCTTCGACCTCGAAATCCGCCGTGGAACGCACCAGCAGACTGCCGCCCGGCACCACGACGACGGTATCACCGCCGGGCCGTTCCACGCCGCCCCCACCCGCCACGGGGAGCTCGGCAGGCGCTGGGACCGGTTCGGGTTCGGGGGCAAGGATCGCTGGTGGCGGTGGCTCTAGCTCGGCGGCTTGAAGGTCCACGGTGATCTTCTGCCCCGCCGTGGCCGTGACGTTCGTGACGGTGCCTTCGTGCTGGAACCGCGCGAGGCCCACCACGACCTCGTAGTGCGTCTTTGATCCCACGCTGCGAATCACCACCTGCGAGCCTGCCTCGATGAGGGCGAGCCCCACGGCCGAACGCAGGCGTGATCCGGCGTGCGCCTCGAACAAGACCTCGCCCAGCTCCACGTGCAAGGTGCGCTCTTCGGGCCGGCCAGGCAAAAAGCGAAGCCGCGTGTGCGGCCGCACCGTCAATACGGAGCCGTCGGCCAAGCTCAACCGAGCCTGACCATCCGCGTCCGACTTGATCCCGTCTCCCATGCGGAAGGTGGCGCCCGGCGCCGCGGCCTGCCAATCGCTTCGGGCGCGGTCGAAGTCTCGGGTGACGTGGCCGCTCATGGTGTGCAGGCGCGCGAGGACGGTCTCGTCGCTGCAACCGCGGCATCCGAGCGGCACCGTCAACGCGAGGACCAACACGACCACGCCCCGGCATCTCGCAAGCCCCGAGGTTTCGGCCGGCCGGTGCCTCACCGCCTCCCCCGTACGCGTCGCAAGTCCGCGTTCAGGATAGTGACGCCGTTTTCTTCGATCCTGACCTCGCGGCGCTGCGGTCGATACCCCAAAGCCGTGATTTCGACCTGGTAGACGCCGGGGGGAACGTCGAGCGCGAAGGCGCCGTCCGCGTCTGTTTTGGCCTCGCTCCCGAGCGGCGCGACCACCACCGTGGCACGCAACCCTTGGCCCTTGAAGGAGCGGATGAGCCCACGTAGCTGCCCTGCGGGCACTGGGGGCGGATCCGCTGCCTCCTCGTTGGGAGCGAAAGGCGGTTCTGGCGCAGCAGAGACGGGCCGCTCGGGCCCCGCAGGCGCTTCGCCTGGAGGCGAGGGCGTCCGCGCAGGAGCGGGCGCGGCCCCGAAGTCGAACGCCAAGCCGACGCGTCCCGCCACCCGTGGCTCGACCGGGATGAGAGGGTCTTCGGGGGCTAGCCCTGGGCGGCGGCTGGGGGACACCTCCACCAACGCGAAGATCTGCCAGGCCCGGCCCAAGGTGCGGCGCACGCCGGCCCCGAAACGCATCGGAGACTGGGCCAGCGAGGGCGCCCCTCCTCCCCACAGCAGGTCCGCCGACGCTTCCAGGAGCAGGTCCGTGTCGCCCACGCGACGCGACAGCCCAACGCCCAACAGGGCCGCGTTGAAGTCCGCGAGCCCGAGGGCCAAGCGGTCCCCGGGCCGGGTGCGCGTCAGGTCAGGTTTGGCTTCGGCGCTGCGGTCCAGCCGGAGCCCGGCCATTCCCGCGAAAGTCCATGCCCCCACGAAGCGGGCGGCGAGCGCCCGGGCGCTGAAGACGCTGGCGCCCAGGGACAATGAGGGCGCTTGTTCTCCCGGCACGCGAAGGGCAAGCTCGCCGCCGAGTGCGCCGTCGTATCGGGCGCGTCCGTAGCGCAGAGCCAGGCGCGGCTCACCCACGTAGCTGCTATCCGGCCCCTGGGAGTCTCGGGGGTGCCTGTCCATTCTTCCCGCCAGACGCAGCGAGAGCTCCAGGCCGCGAAGGGGCGCGTGGGCCACGGCCACTGAGCCCGTGAGCCGGTGGTGCGCGCCGTCATCGGTGGGCTGCGCTTCAGTGAATCCGTATCCGGAGGTGGCCGACACCGCCCAGGTTCCAGGCCGCGAGAGCCCCGGCAGGCCAAGCCGCATCAAGCCCGGCTGGGCCGAATCCGTGTACCCTGGTCCTGTGCGGGGCACGGTCGTTTCCGCGTCGCCGCGCCCGTCGGTCGCTTCGCCCGCCTGTACCACGGCGCTGGTGGAAAAGAGGCTCCAAAGCCCCAGGGCTGCTCGGGGACCGCGCCGAGAGCCGCGGCCTCCTGGCCTCTTTTCACAACCCTTCTCGCACATGACGTCGCCCGAGCGTCACCTCGGTTGCCTCTGCACCTTTCGTCAGTTCGCGCCAAATCTTGAAGCGCCCGCCGCCTGGCCATCTGGGTTGTTTTCCTTGGCGGATCCGGTCATGGGCGGTTCGTGCGCAAGCTTCGAGCCCAGGAAGAGGGGGCCGTGACGCATCCTCGTGGCCAACCCGAACATCCAAGCTCTCGATGAGTAGGTCAGGAAGGCGGAGGTTCCCCTTGAGGATCGCGGGGCGGGGTTGTAAATGACCTCACCCCGCGGAAGACATGTGAGCCTGACCATGGCGGATGCCAACACCAGCCGGACCGCAGCCGGCCCGGACGCGCCCCTCGGCAAGGTCCGGGGACACCGTCACGAAGTTCGCCGCCGCGAGGGCTGGATGGCGCGCCTCGGTGCAGGCTTGAGTCTAGCCTGTGCCGTTCATTGTGCGCTTACGCCGCTGTTGGTGGGCATTCTCCCCTTGCTCGGATTGAGCTTCCTCTCCGAAGAGCGCACGGAGGCCTGGTTGGTGGGCGCTGTCGTGGTGCTTGCCACGGGCAGTGCCCTGTGGGGGTTCAAGAGGCACGGCGCCCTGCGAGCCGTCATGGCGTTCGCGGGGGCGGTGGGCCTCTTGCTGATGGGCAGATGGTTGGGCGATGAGCACCCCTTGGGTGTGCCGCTCACGATCGCTGGGGGCCTCGCCATCGCCGGCGCCCACTGGCTGAGCGCACGTTTGTGCCGGACGTGCCCGAATCATCAGGCCGAAGCGCACGGCCACGCGCACTGAACGCTCTGCCTCCTAAGGGCCCTCAGGGTGCCGCCAACCGCAGCGTGAGGTCTGCGCCGCGTGCGGTCGGCAAATCCAACCACAGGGCGCCGCGTCCTCCCTCCGGTCGCGTCGCACTGACCGCGTCCCGAAGCGAGGTCTTTCCCGTCTTCACGTCACTGTCCGTGGTCGACAGCACGGTGACTTCCGCCCGGTAGCGTCCCGGGACCGGGCCCTGCTTCGGGTCGACCTCGAAGTGGCCTTCCTTCCCTGCGGAAATGTAGGCCGCCACGAGGGGAGCCTTGGGGTCCTCAGGGTGAAACGTGACCCATCCGTGGGCGAGAGGGATCCCGCCCACGAACACCCGCCCGCGGAGTGCCTGCCGACGGCCTTCCGTGAACAGGCCCGAGCGCCGCATCCACTGGATCGCCAAAGTACGCCAAACACCAAGGTCGGGATCCCCGGCGGCAACTCCAGTGCCGTGAGGTCCGAATGCGAAGATATGCAGCTCGGCAGACACGCCGATCGCAAGAAGTCGCTCGTAAAACCGGACGCTGTGCAGCGGACTCAGGTGGTCTTCATGGGTCGTCACCGTGAAGGTGGGGGGCGTCGTCTCGTCCACGAAGCGCTCGGTCGAACGGCCGTAGGCCTGGGATTCGCCGAATGCGTGCGAGATCGCCGGGTAGACCAAGAGCAAAAAATCCGGGCGAGAGCTTTGCCGATCGATTGGGTCCGCTGCGGCGGGATCCGCCGCCTCGGGGTCTGTGGCGACGGCCGAGGCCAGGTTGCCCCCGGCCGAAAAGCCCATCATCCCGATCCGGCCGGGCGAGATTCCGTACTGCCGGGCGTGGGCGCGCACCCACCGCAGCGCGCGCTGGCCGTCTGCGATCGAGGTCTCTGCGTCGTACACCGGCTGCTTGCGGTAGCGCAGCACGAAGGCCGCCATGCCTTCGCGGTTGAGCCACCGGGCGGCTTGCACACCCTCGTGATCCGCGGCCAAAACCCAGTAGCCGCCTCCCGGATTCACGACCACCGCAGCGCCATTGGCTCGGTCGGGCCTGGGCAGGTATACCGTGAGCGTGGGCACGTCGGTGAGCGCATCTCCTTCCGCACCTGGCGCGGGGCCTTTCCACAGCGGGAAGGTTTTTTCGTGGTCTGAAGAGAGGGCCGCGGGTAGGGTGGTCTGTCGTGGCCCGGGGGTGTTTGCACAGGCGGAGACGAGCCAGGCGGTGCCCGTCACCAGGGCCGCAAGGGTGGAACGGAGTTTCCTCGTGCCAGAGACGGTCTGGATGCGAGGCGGGAAGCGGGGGCAAGATGCAGCGAAGGGCAGGAGCATGAAGACGACTTCGCTTCGCTTATCGCACGGCCGCCCGACCTACTCCAACCCCACACAGGCGCTTAGGAGCCGTTCGCAGGGCCGTGAATGTGGACGGGATCACCTCGGGCTCCTGCGCTTTTTCCAACACGAAAGGAGTCAGCGATCATGAAGGTGCGCACGGTGGCCCTGGTAGGGGGGACGCACGGGAACGAGTTTACGGGGGCCTATCTCGTCAAAAAGTGGCAGGCAGACCCGTCGAGGTTGCAGCGTCCGGGGCTCAGCCTCGAGCTCGTGCTGGCGAACCCCAAGGCCTTTGCCGCCTGCCGTCGTTACGTCGACGAGGATCTGAACCGCTGCTTCTCGCACGCCCGTCTCGCCCAGCCGAACCCCGCAAGCTACGAGTCCATGCTCGCTCAGCACATCAACCGGCAGCTCGGACCGAAGGGCAACGCGCGGGTGGACTTCATCATCGACATGCACTCGGCCACGAGCCCGATGGGAACGAACCTGGTGTTCACGCATCTCGACGGGTTTCACCTGCGTCTAGCGGCTTACGTGAAACAGAGGTTTCCCGAGACCGTCGTCACCTCCGAGGACGAGTTGGTGGAAGATCAGTACTTCCTGAACTCGATCGCCCAGGGCAACGTGCTCGTGGAAATGGGGCCGGTTCCGCAGGGCTGCTTGCGCGCCGATCTTCTGGATCGGACCGAACGGGTGGTCATGACCGTGCTCGACTTCCTCGCGGATCCCGGTCGCGCCACGGACTTGCCGTCGACGCTCGAGGTGTTCCACTACACCAAAGCCTTGTACTTACCCACGGACGCGGACGGCAACATCAATGCGATGGTGCATCCCCGTTTGTTGGACCAGGCCTATCCGGTGCTCGAGCCCGGCGCTCCCGTGTTCGTTGGCTTCGATGGCCGGGAGATTCCCTTCGACGGCCCCGAACCCGTGATGGCCGGCTTCGTCAACGAGGCGGCCTACTACGACAAGAAGATGGCGATGTATTTGATGCGGCAGGAGACCGTTCGGGTGCCAGATACCATGTGAGGGCGTGCACGCTTTCGGAGCCCGCCGGGCAGCGACCACCAGGCTGCTCACCGCCCAGGGCCAAGGACCACCGCCGACCACGGAGACAGCTGCACGATGCGGTCGAGACTGGGGCCCATGACGGGTCGAGCTTCTCGCGACATGCCTTCACCGCCGTAAATGGGCTCGTCGCTCGCAAGCAAGACCACCGCGGGATCGTTGGGGGCGAGCAGCGGTACGGAGACCTGCACCGCAGAGAAGTTTGCGAGGATGGCCACCCACTCGTCGCAAACCAGGTTGCGCCGGAGCACGCTCAGCCAACGGGTGGTCTCGTCACTTTCGACATGAATCGCTTGCTGCTCGCCGCTCTTGATCAGGGCGTGCTTTTCCCGCAAGGCCATCAGGTCTTTGAAGAGAGCCAAAGTCGGCGCATGCGCCGGGTGATGAAGCTTCTCCCAGTCGAGCCTGCAGGCCTCGAAGGTCTCGGGTTGCGTGGGGTCGGCGAAGTCCTGATCGAAGCCGAAGAAGTCAAACTCGTCCTTGCGCCCCTTTCGCACGGCCTCGCTGAGTTGCGGATCGCCGTGACTGACGAAGTAGGCAAAGGGGCGGGTCTCTCCGTACTCTTGACCCATGAAGAGCATGGGAAGGTTCGGCCCCGTCAAGAGCAGCGTGGCCGCGAGTCGTTCTCGTTCGGGGCCAAGGCGGGTCGACATACGGGCACCCTGTGACCCGTTCGCGATTTGGTCGTGATTCTGGCTGTAGACCACGAATTTGTGCCCAGGCCGCTCTGCGGCGCTGTTGCCATGGCGTCGACGACGGTGAGGGGCGTAGCGGCCGTTGTAGACGAAGGCCTCCCGGAAGGCATGAGCCAGGTCGGCGATGCGCCCGAAATCCTCGAAATACCCTTGCCGAGGGCCACCGAGGCTGGTCCACAGCGCGTGGTGAAAATCGTCGCTCCATTGGGCGTCGATCGCGTACCCGCCCTCGGCTTTGGACGCGATGATGCGCACGTCGTTGAGGTCGCTCTCGGCGATGAGAAAAAGGGGCCGGCCCTGAAAACGCGCCTGCGAGGTGCAGACGTCCGACAGCTCGCTAAGAATGTGGCGTGCCGAAAAGTCGAAGATCCCGTGTATGGCATCCAGGCGGAGGGCATCGATGTGGTACTCGCAAAGCCACATACGCGCATTGTCGAGAAAAAAGCGACGCACGGGATCGCTGTCGGGGCCATCGAAGTTGAGCGCCGCGCCCCAGGGGGTTAGGTACTTCGAGGTGAAGTACGGACCGTAGACACCGAGGTAGTTGCCCTCGGGACCGAGGTGGTTGTAGACGACGTCCATCACGCAGGCGAGCCCCTGCTCGTGGCAGGCGTTCACGAGCCGCTTGAGACCCTCGGGGCCTCCATACGAGTTTTGCGGCGCAAACAGATATGCCCCGTCGTAACCCCAATTTCGGGTCCCCGGGAATTGCGCCACGGGCATGAGTTCGACCGCCGTTACGCCCAGGTCGTGCAGGTACGAGAGCTTGCCGATCGCGGCGTCGAAGGTGCCTTCGGGCGTGAAGGTGCCCACATGCAGCTCGTAGATGACGTAGTCATCGAGACGAACGCCGCGAAAATCGCGATCCGACCAGGCAAAAGCGCGGGGGTCCACCACACGGCTCGGGCCGTGCACCCCGTCGGGCTGAAAGCGCGAGACGGGGTCGGGATGGGGCTCGCCGTCGTCGAGTACAAACCGATAGTCCGTGCCAGCGCCCGCGTCCGCCACCGTGGCGCTCCAGTACCCCAGGGGCTCCGGACTCATCGGAATGCGCTCGTTTGGCTGTGTCAGCACGACGAAGGCCCGCTGCGCGTGGGGCGCCCACACCCGAAAGGTGGTTCCGGAGGGGCCGGGGGTGGCGCCCAGCTCGAGCTCGAACGGGATACTGGCGTTGCGCTGGGGCTGCGAATCTGGGACCTGGTTCATCGTGCTTCCTCCCTGATGTTTTGGGTGTCCCCATCGGATTCCAGGAGCGCCACGGGCAGTGAGGCCAGGACCTGGGAGAGCGGCAGGGTGCCTTCGCTCGAGACGGTCAAGGTCTCGTTCGTCAGGATGTTCCGCCAAGGACGCGGCGAACCGTTGGGTGGAAAGGTGAGCACCGTGTTCCCCCACGCGGACCCGAGCGGCTGACGAAAGTTGGCTCCGAAGCGGGTCCAGAACCGGCCCACCACGGTGAGGACGGCTTTGCCCTCGACCACGCGCGCGAAGGCAATGACCTGATCGGCGCGAGCGCCCGAGACCGCGAGGGGCACGTAGAGTCCCCGTGTGAACACCTGAGGGAGTCTTTTCCTGAGAGCCAGTGCGCGGTGCAAGACCCAGAGTTTGACGTGTCCGTCGTGCGGGCGACGAACCAGGCGCACCACGGCCTGCGTTGGAGACGCCTCGAACCGCTTGTTCAGCGACGCAAGCGCACGGCGACGTTGCCCGTAGTCGACCAGGCGCCGGTTGTCGGGATCGACCAGGCTCAAGTCCCAAAACTCGGTTCCCTGATAGATGTCCGGAACGCCGGGCGAGGTGACCTTGAGCAGGGTCTGAACGAGCCCGTTCCAGTAGCCCGCCCACTGGGGCTTGCGCACGAAGCGCTCGAGGTCAGTGAGAAAGTCCGCATTGCGTGCAGGGTCCAGTGCCGCGGCAACGAAGGCCTTCACGGCCTGGTCGTGAGCTTCGTTCGGGGAGATCCAGCTGGTGTGTTGCTTGGCCTCCTTCAGGGCCTTCTCCATGTAGCCGCTGATGCGCGCGACATAATCGGGAGCGGAGGGTAGGCCACCTATCGGCCAGGTGCCGACGAGGGTTTGGTAAAACAGGTATTCCTCGTGTCGGCTCGGGGCGCGCCCGCCCGGCAACGCGGAGGCGAAGCGCTCGTTGAGGGCGTACCAGCGTTCCACGGTGCGGCGCCAGGCGCCCGGCATCTCCGAGAGCACGGCGATCCTCAGCCGGGTGTCC